>NZ_JBNDJH010000032.1:0-81969 GCF_050434865.1 Pseudomonas silensiensis | reverse complement strand
GGAGGCGAATTCTACAGCGTTACTCGCTGCTGTCAACACCTCTTTTGTTCCGCTTTCGACCGAGAAGATCGAATCGTTAAAAGAGCCAAACCACCGTGCTCTTCCAACTCCTTCCGGGCTTCGATGAACTGAAGCCGCTCGCTGTCGAAACCTGCATAACTCATTGTTTACCAAGGAGTTTTCCGTTTCGACTGCGCCGGAAGTGGGGCGAATTATAGACTTCCAGAATCTGCCGTCAACCCTTAATTGGGCTTTTCTATCAAACACTTGCAGAACGCCGAAAAGCGGCCCGCTACCTCTCTATATAGGAGAGTAAAACCACTCCCTCTATATAGAAGAAATCCTCAGAGCACCCCGGCCTCTTTGAACGCAGCCACAACGCTGGCATCCAGACCCAACACCCGCTGCAGAACCTCCAGCGTATGCTCCCCTAATAGAGGAGGCGCATTGCGATACTCCACAGGCGTTTCGGACAGTCGAATCGGACTCGCCACCTGCGGCACCATCCCGGCCAGCACATGGGGCAGCTCGATCGCCAACCCGCGCGCCTTAACCTGAGGGTCCTCAAACATCTGAGCCAGGTCATTGATCGGACCGCACGGCACACCTGCTTGCTCCAGCTGCAGCACCCACTCAGCAGTCGTCTTGAACACAGTCGCCTGGCGAATAAGCGGAATCAACACCGCACGATTCGCCACCCGCAACTTGTTGGTCGCAAAGCGTGGATCATCTGCCCACTGCGGCTGACCAGCCACTTCAGCAAACTTGCGAAACTGTCCGTCATTACCCACGGTGAGGATGAAGTCTCCATCCGCCGTAGGAAAGTCCTGATAGGGCACGATATTCGGATGAGCATTACCCAGGCGCTTCGGAGCATTGCCCGTGGTCAGGTAATTCATTGCCTGGTTAGCCAGACAAGCCACCTGAACATCCAACAGCGCCATATCAATATGCTGACCGCCACCGTCATGATCCCGATGCGCAAGCGCCGCTAGGATCGCCACGGTCGAATAGAGACCGGTCAAAATGTCTGTCAGCGCCACGCCGACTTTCACCGGTCCGGCACCTTCATCGCCTTCAGGTCGCCCCGTCAGACTCATCAGACCGCCCAGCCCCTGGATCATGAAGTCATAACCCGCGCGCTTGGCGTAAGGGCCTGTCTGACCAAACCCGGTAATCGAGCAATAGATCAGATTCGGATTGATCGCCTTTAGCGACTCATAGTCCAAACCATATGCCGCCAGCCCACCGACCTTGAAGTTCTCGATCAGGATGTCCGACTTCGCCGCCAGATCACGCACCAGCTTCTGCCCTTCAGGCCGAGTGAAGTCGATGGTCACCGATTGCTTGTTGCGATTGGCCGACAAGTAATAGGCGGCCTCGCTAGTGTTCTCGCCGTAAGCGTCTTTAAGGAAGGGAGGCCCCCAGGCGCGCGTGTCATCGCCATTGCCCGGGCGCTCGACCTTGATCACCTCGGCGCCAAGGTCCGCCAGTATTTGCCCGGACCAAGGCCCGGCCAGCACCCGCGATAAATCCAGTACCCGTAGATGCGAAAGCGCGCCCATGGCGTTCTCCTATTAATAGAACGCTTGAAGACCGGTTTGCGCACGACCGAGGATCAGAGCGTGGACGTCATGCGTACCTTCGTAGGTATTCACAACTTCCAGGTTTACCAGGTGACGGGCCACGCCGAATTCATCGGAGATGCCGTTACCACCCAGCATGTCGCGCGCCATCCGGGCAATGTCCAGGGATTTGCCGCAGGAGTTGCGCTTCATCATCGAAGTGATCTCGACCGCCGCCGTGCCTTCATCTTTCATGCGACCCAGACGCAGGCAGCCTTGCAGCGCCATAGTGATCTCGGTCTGCATGTCGGCCAGCTTCTTCTGGATCAGCTGAGTAGCAGCCAACGGGCGCCCAAACTGCTGACGATCCAGGGTGTATTGGCGAGCGGTGTGCCAGCAGAACTCGGCAGCGCCCAGTGCGCCCCAGGAAATGCCGTAACGCGCCGAGTTGAGGCAGGTAAAAGGGCCTTTCAGACCGCGGACGTCAGGGAAGATGTTCTCTTCAGGAACAAACACGTTGTCCATGACGATCTCACCGGTGATGGACGCACGCAGGCCGACCTTGCCATGAATCGCCGGAGCACTCAGGCCTTTCCAGCCTTTCTCCAGAACGAAACCACGGATATCGCCGGCATCGTCCTTGCCCCAGACCACGAACACGTCGGCGATCGGGCTGTTGGTAATCCACATCTTGCTGCCGGTCAGGCTGTAGCCGCCTTCCACTTTGCGTGCACGAGTAATCATCGAACCCGGGTCAGAACCGTGGTCAGGCTCGGTCAGACCGAAGCAACCAATCCATTCGCCCGTTGCAAGTTTTGGCAGGTACTTCTGCTTTTGGGCTTCGGTACCGAATTCATTGATCGGCACCATGACCAGCGAGGACTGCACGCTCATCATCGAGCGGTAGCCGGAGTCGACGCGCTCGACTTCACGGGCGATCAGGCCGTAGCTGACGTAGTTCAGGCCGCTGCCACCATACTGCTCAGGGATAGTTGCGCCCAACAGGCCTATTTCGCCCATCTCGCGGAAGATTGCCGGGTCGGTCTTTTCATGGCGGAAAGCTTCGAGAACACGCGGCGCGAGCTTCTGCTGAGCGAATTGCTCAGCGGTGTCGCGGATCATGCGTTCTTCTTCGGTGAGCTGTTGATCCAGCAGCAGGGGATCGATCCAGTTGAAGCTAGCTTTACCGCCCATGAGTGTGTCCTCTCGAATCGGGTCAAATAACGTGGGCTGATCCTAGGCCGGGTTCGGCGTTACGGCAAACGAGGATTTTGCATACTGTTGTGCTAATTTCTCACTCCGAAACATCGCAAAATAGCTTTTATGCGATGTATTAGTGAGGTTGACGTACATGCGCAGGAAAATCCCCAGCACAACGGCCCTGATCAGCTTTGAAGCGGCGGCTCGCCACGAAAGTTTTACCAAGGCAGCCCAGGAGCTTTCACTCACTCAAGGCGCCATTTGCCGACAGATCGCCAGCCTTGAGGAGTTCCTCGGCGTAGAACTGTTCCGACGCTCGCGACGTGGAGTCAAGCTGACGGAGGCGGGCCTTTCCTACAGCCGCCGGGTAGCCACCCAACTCGATGCGGTTGAGCGCGACACCTTGTCAGTGATGGGTCAGCAAGGTGCCAACGTGATCGAGCTGGCCGTGGTTCCAACCTTCGGCACTCAATGGCTGCTGCCACGACTCAAGGATTTCCAGCAAAAACACCCGGAAGTGACGGTCAACCTCACCAACCGAACGCGCCCCTTCCTGTTTGCCGACACCGACTTCGATGCCGCGATCTATTTTGGCGACGCGGACTGGTCGGGTACCGAATCCCACAGGCTGATGGGCGAAAATCCTATGCCGGTGTGCAGCCCCAATCTCATGGGGAAAAAGATAACCCTGTCTCCCGGCGACATCGCCGAATTGCCCCTATTGCAGCAGACCACTCGCCCTTATGCCTGGCGTCAGTGGTTCAACTCCCAAAACCTAAATGTCCCACGAGACATGACAGGACCGCGCTACGAGCTATTCTCCATGCTTGCTCAAGCGGCCATGCACGATATGGGAATAGCGCTGATTCCGCCGTTCCTGATTCAACGCGAACTGGCCGAGAAGCGCCTGGTGATTGCCAACCCCCAGGCACTCTCCAGCATCAAGGCGTATTACCTGATGATTCCTGAGCGAAAGGTCGAATCGGCCTCTTTAAGGGCATTTCGCGATTGGCTGGTCAATCAGGCACAGAGCTACAGCCTAGAAGGATAAAGGCTTTTCCCTACTAGCTGACTGCGTAGTCAACAAAATCAGAGCACTACAGATATAAGTATTTGTCGCATATTCGAAGACTGTACCGACAAGCAGTACAAACGTCCCACAAGAGCCTGAAAACGTGGCCTTGAGCCTCTATTGCGGAGCAATAACGACTCATTCACCTGACCGATGCGTAAATTCTTCAATTTTTACAAGAATCCTTACAAGGCACGGCCTGCAAGGGATTGAACCGGTTAGTTGCGACATTCGGTCACGGGGTGACTTGTAGTTAATTTTCCGTCACCCGTCATAAACCCTTGAAGGGTACTAAGTTCGCCTGCAAAATGCCGCGCCCCGCCCTGATTTGGCGGGATCGTGCTGATCGGCCGCCCCCAGCCGCACCATCCGAAGTGCCTGGGTTTACTCAATAAGATCACGCAGGAGATTTGACGTGCACATTGGTGTTCCTCTCGAAACCCAGACCGGTGAAACACGGGTTGCTGCAACCCCGGAAACCATCAAGAAGCTGATCGGCCAGGGTCATAAGGTCACTGTGCAACGCGGCGCCGGCATTAACGCCAGCGTTGTCGACAGTGCCTATGAAGCGGCAGGCGCAATTATTGGCAGCGCCAACGATGCGTTTGGTGCCGAGCTGATTCTCAAGGTGGTGGCCCCCAGCGACAGCGAGCTGACGCTGATTAAAAGCGGCACCGTTGTGGTGGGCATGCTCAATCCGTTCAGCAACGAAACCATCGCCAAGCTGGCCGAGTGCGGCATTACCGCGTTTGCGCTGGAGGCCGCACCACGCACCTCCCGCGCTCAGAGCCTGGATGTGCTGTCCTCCCAAGCCAACATCGCCGGTTATAAAGCCGTGTTGCTGGCCGCTCACCACTATCCACGCTTCATGCCGATGCTGATGACCGCTGCGGGTACCGTGAAAGCGGCGCGCGTGCTGATTCTCGGCGCAGGTGTAGCCGGTTTGCAGGCGATCGCTACGGCGAAACGTCTGGGTGCAGTGATCGAAGCGTCTGACGTACGTCCTGCTGTAAAAGAGCAGATCGAATCCCTCGGCGCCAAGTTCGTCGACGTGCCTTACGAGACCGATGAAGAGCGCGAATGCGCCGTCGGTGTCGGCGGTTACGCGCGGCCAATGCCCGCCAGCTGGATGCAACGTCAGGCCCTGGCCGTGCACGAACGCGCCAAACAGGCTGACATTGTCATCACCACGGCACTGATCCCGGGCCGCAAGGCACCGACGTTGTTGAGCGCGGAAACCGTGGCGCAGATGAAGCCGGGCTCGGTGGTCATCGACCTCGCGGCAGCCCAGGGCGGTAACTGCCCGCTGACCGTGGCTGACCAAGTCGTCGTCGAAAATGGCGTGATCATTTGCGGCCCGACCAATCTGGCCGGCGCAGTCGCGGCAGACGCTTCGGCACTGTACGCGCGCAACCTGCTGGACTTTCTGAAGCTGGTCTTCAACAAAGAAGGCCAGTTCGAGATCAACCTCGAAGACGACATCGTCGCCGCGTGCCTGATGTGCCGCGACGGCCAAGTCATCCGCAAAAACGCCTAAGCAGGGATTCAGACGATGGAAGAGCTTATCTCCCCCGGTATCTACAACCTGATCATCTTCGTGCTGGCGATTTATGTCGGTTATCACGTGGTCTGGAACGTTACACCTGCACTGCACACGCCTTTGATGGCGGTGACTAACGCCATTTCGGCGATTGTGATCGTCGGCGCCATGCTGGCAGCGGCATTGACCGTCACACCGCTGGGCAAAACCATGGGCACCCTGGCGGTAGCTCTGGCAGCGGTGAACGTATTTGGTGGCTTCCTGGTTACCCGCAGGATGCTTGAGATGTTCAAGAAAAAAGCCCCAAAAGCAGTAAAAGAAGAGGCGCCTAAGTAATGAGCATGAATCTTGTAACGACGCTCTACTTGATCGCGTCGATCTGCTTCATCCAGGCTCTTAAGGGCCTCTCGCACCCGACCACGTCGCGGCGCGGCAATGTGTACGGCATGCTCGGCATGGCATTGGCGATCCTCACCACCGTGGGCCTCGTCTATAAGCTGGGCGCCGAGCTGGCCACCGCCGGTATCGGTTACGTCATCGTCGGTCTGTTGGTCGGCGGTACCGCCGGGTCGATCATGGCCAAGCGCGTTGAAATGACCAAAATGCCGGAACTGGTCGCCTTCATGCACAGCATGATCGGTATGGCCGCGGTGTTCATTGCGATCGCTGCTGTCGTAGAGCCGCAATCGTTGGGTATCGTCAAGCAACTGGGCGATGCGATTCCTGCCGGTAACCGCCTGGAGCTGTTCCTCGGCGCGGCCATCGGTGCAATCACCTTCTCCGGTTCGGTAATCGCGTTCGGCAAGCTGTCGGGCAAGTACAAGTTCCGCCTGTTCCAGGGCGCACCCGTACAGTTCGGCGGCCAGCATAAGCTGAACCTGCTGCTGGGCCTGGCGACACTGGGATTCGGCGTGACCTTCATGCTGACCGGTAACCTGAACGCCTTCGCGCTGATGCTGGCCCTGGCCTTCGTGCTGGGCGTGCTGATCATCATCCCGATCGGCGGCGCGGACATGCCGGTGGTGGTGTCGATGCTCAACAGCTACTCCGGCTGGGCAGCGGCGGGCATCGGCTTCTCGCTGAACAACTCGATGCTGATCATCGCCGGTTCGCTGGTGGGTTCGTCCGGTGCGATCCTCTCGTACATCATGTGCAAAGCGATGAACCGTTCGTTCTTCAACGTACTGCTCGGTGGTTTCGGCAACACCGCGGATGCGGCTGGCCCTGCTGGCTCGAAAGAAGCCCGTCCGGTGAAATCCGGTTCGGCTGACGACGCGACCTTCCTGCTGACCAATGCCGACACCGTGATCATCGTTCCAGGCTACGGCCTGGCAGTGGCACGGGCGCAGCACGCGCTGAAAGAGCTGACCGAGAAGCTGACCCATCGTGGCGTGACCGTGAAGTACGCGATCCACCCGGTTGCCGGTCGTATGCCTGGCCACATGAACGTATTGCTGGCCGAGGCCGAAGTGCCTTACGACCAGGTGTTCGAGATGGAAGACATCAACTCCGAGTTTGGCCAAGCTGACGTGGTGCTGGTGTTGGGCGCCAACGACGTGGTCAACCCGGCCGCCAAGAACGACCCGAAATCGCCAATTGCCGGCATGCCGATTCTCGAAGCGTTCAAAGCCAAGACCATCATCGTCAACAAGCGTTCGATGGCCAGCGGCTATGCCGGTCTGGACAACGAGCTGTTCTATCTCGACAAAACCATGATGGTCTTCGGCGACGCCAAGAAAGTCATCGAAGACATGGTCAAAGCCGTCGAGTAAAACCTGCTCCAGCGCAATACCCAAAACCTCAGCCTTTAGTAGGCTGGGGTTTTTTATTGCCCGCCAAAAACCGACCAAAGGCTCTAAATCAGGGCTCTGCATTCGACCATGGTAGCGGGAGGATTTTTTTTGAAATCACTAAACTGCACACCTTGCTTTCGTTGCCCGAGATAACAATCCATGTACCGTGATCGTATTCGCTTGCCTTCGTTGTTGGATAAGGTGATGAGCGCCGCTGACGCTGCCGCTCTTATTGAGGACGGCATGACCGTCGGCATGAGTGGTTTCACTCGAGCCGGCGAAGCCAAAGCCGTGCCCCACGCATTGGCCGAGCGCGCCAAAATCACCCCGCTGAAAATCACCCTGATGACCGGCGCCAGCTTGGGCAATGACCTCGATAAACAGCTCACCGAAGCCGGCGTATTGTCACGACGCATGCCCTTCCAGGTCGACAGCACCCTGCGCAAGGCCATTAATGCCGGCGAAGTGATGTTCATTGACCAGCATCTTTCGGAAACCGTGGAGCAATTGCGCAACCAGCAGCTCAAACTGCCGGACATCGCGGTGATTGAGGCCGTGGCGATCACCGAACAGGGCCACATCGTGCCGACCACTTCGGTGGGCAACTCGGCCAGCTTCGCGATTTTTGCCAAACAAGTGATCGTCGAGATTAACCTGGCGCACAACCCGAATCTCGAAGGTCTGCACGACATCTATATCCCGACCTATCGGCCGACCCGCACGCCGATCCCGCTGGTAAAGGTCGACGATCGCATTGGCAGCACTGCCATCCCGATTCCGCCGGAAAAGATCGTCGCTATCGTGATCACCAATCAGTCTGACTCGCCGTCCACTGTGCTGCCGCCGGACGTTGATACCCAGGCCATTGCCGACCACCTGATCGACTTCTTCAAGCAGGAAGTGGCTGCCGGGCGCATGACCAACAAGCTCGGCCCGCTGCAAGCCGGGATTGGCAACATCGCCAACTCGGTGATGTGCGGGCTGATCGACTCGCCGTTCGAAGACCTGACGATGTACTCCGAAGTGCTTCAGGACTCGACCTTCGACCTGATCGACGCCGGCAAGCTGAGCTTTGCTTCGGGCAGCTCAATCACCTTGTCGAGCCGTCGCAATACCGATGTTTTCGGCAACCTTGAGCGCTACAAGGACAAACTGGTCCTGCGTCCACAAGAAATTTCCAACCACCCGGAAGTGGTACGCCGGCTCGGCATCATCGGCATCAACACGGCGCTTGAATTCGACTTGTACGGCAACGTCAACTCCACCCACATCTGCGGCACGCGGATGATGAACGGCATCGGCGGCTCGGGCGACTTTGCGCGCAACGCGCATTTGGCGATCTTCGTGACCAAGTCGATCGCCAAGAGCGGCGCGATCTCCAGCGTGGTGCCGATGGTCAGTCACGTTGATCACACTGAGCATGACGTCGACATCCTTGTCACCGAAATCGGTCTGGCGGACTTGCGTGGCCTGGCACCGCGAGAACGCGCTCGAGTCATCATCGACAACTGCGTGCACCCGGACTATCGCCAAGCCCTGGATGACTACTTCACAGCCGCGTGTGCACTCGGCGGACATACGCCGCATATCCTGCGTGATGCCCTGAGCTGGCACATAAACCTGGAAGAAACCGGGCGGATGCTCGCGGTGTAATTGGTACAGATAGCAGCTGACGCAAACACAGTTTCGTCAGCTTGCTGTTGCCAAATCAAATCCTGAATAAAACTGTACTGCTGTACCGGTCATTTCCTACCGTAATTGCCTACCTTTTCGAGTCAACCGAGCAAAAACGCACAATATTAGTGCAGACAAGTACAGTTGCCTCAATTTCGACCAGTACACCGCCCTTTAACAGTTAACTGGTCCCTCACAATACAGGTGAACTGTATCTAGAGAGACTGGCCAAACGAGAGGATCATTGGCATCAGTTAAACCACTACCTAATCCCGCCATAAGCGGAAGGATGTCAATCATGGAACGTACACTCAGTTCCGAGCTGTTTTTCGAAGACAACGCTGTAAAAACCCAGGCTTCCACGCCTCTTCGCGTTCTCGCCAACCTGATGCTGTGGCAGCGCCGCATCTCCAGCCGCCATCAACTGGCTCGTCTGGATTCGCGTCTGCTGGCTGACGCAGGGATTAGCGAAGCACAACGCTACGAAGAGCTGAGCAAGCCGTTCTGGCGCTAAGTTAGCGTCGCTGGCTCTGACCCACCGGGTCCACCGCCAGCACTCCAAATTGAAAAAACAAAGCCCGTCGTGGGAAACCACGACGGGCTTTGTCGTTTTGGACCCTCAACATGGGTCATACAGTAGAGACTCAGCCTGACAGGTACAGTTTTACTATTTAAACAACTGAACCAGTACAATTTAAGCGCAGTGTGTCTGTTGCGGAAGAAAGGACGGGATCACCATGAAATCCCGAACTGCCCGCAAAAGGACCGCGCCATGAATCACTTACTGGATGTTTCCGTTTCCACGTCTCAATCAACGCCTCGTTTCCTCTGGTTTCGTCGATTACTGAGGGGCGTTGCCAATAACCTGGAAAGGGCTCGAACCCGGCGTTTGCTGGGCCAACTTGATGATCGGCAACTCTCAGACCTGAACATCAGCCACTCGGATCGTCTCAACGAATTGGGAAAGCCGTTCTGGCGCTAGCTTCCTGCTTGAACAGACGGGACTGTTCGAACCGACACCCATAGGCCTAATATCCAGATGAAACGTGGCGAACGCTGCATGATTGGCGTCTGATTCAACAGACACTGCGCCACCTCTCAATCAGATTTCCCAAAGGAGTTTCACCATGTCCCGTCTTCGTCTGCTCAGCGCTGCAGCCCTGCTTGCCGTGGCCGCCAATTCCCACGCCACCAGCTTTATCGTGACCACCGACGCCGTCGTCGGCGCGCTCAAGGCCACGTCCGATGCGACCTCCGATGTCACTTCTTCCTTTCGCGATGACAAAATCGTACGCGCCGCCCGTGACGACGCCGCCAGCTTCGTGGCCAGCGAAGGCGCCATTCGTGGCGTGAAACTGGAAAGCGCACTCGACCATATTCGCCACCAGGCACCTCAGCTGAACGCGACTGATGCACAACTGGCGCAAGCCATACTGACTATCTAAGCGTCACCGCTGACGTGGGACACGCCAGCCGTGTCCCAATGTTTCGGCGCTGGCTCTAGATCGGACGTTGCGCTAGCCTTGCGACTCGCCTTCAGCTATCGAGTCTCATGCGTTTTCTTTCAAACCTGTTGATCTCTCCGCTTTTCATGGCGGCCTGCTGGGCGGGTTCGGCCCATGCCTATGACGCCTTCAATCTGTCTACACAAGGCATCGTGGCTACCGGCTACGCCACAAGCATGGTGACCTCTGCCCCCTTCGACCGTAAGCTGCTACTTGCAGCACACGATGACGCTGCGGCGTTCATTGCCAGTGACGGCCAACTGCGAGGAGCACAGCTGGAGTCCGCCCTTATTTATCTGCGCCGGACCCAGCCAAAACTTCATGCCAGCGACCTTGAACTGGCGCAGGCAATTCTCGTCCAATAGTTATCCTTGTCCTTGCGGAGTCGTTCCATGCGTAGCCCCCTGATTGTTGTCGCCCTTGGCCTGCTGTTATTGGCCGATGTGACTCAGGCGCAAACCCTGGTTGCCACCAGTAACATCCTCATCAATGCCACCCGGCGCACACTTGATTTCACTTCCGATACCACGACGTCCATCCGTGACTCGAAGATCGTTCGTGAAGCCCACGACGATGCGGCCAGTTTCGTCGCCAGCGATGGCGAGATTCGTGGCGCGCACCTGGAAGCGGCTTTCAACACGTTGCGTACCCGCGTACCGGAAGCCCGCGACGCCAGTGATCAGGTTCTCGCCGAAGCCATCCTCGCACTGTGAGGTCACCAGGCGCCTGGCTGTTGGCCGGGGTCATGTTGCTGCTCGGCAACACGGCCCAGGCTGACTTGCAATTAAGGCTTAAAACCGAAGGACTCAGCCCCGCTCAACAGCAGGCCAGTCAGGCGCTGCTCGATGAAGCCATGCAGGCGCTGCCGCCGCGGTTCATCGAGCAGCTTGACCGACGCATTGACGTCGGCTGGACCGATGACATGCCTAGCAACGCTTACGGCCAGGCGTCGCTGGTGTCCGAGCTCGATCTGAACCGCAACCTGCTTGCCGGCCTCACTGACGGCAGCGCCGCGACCAAAAAAACTTATCGTCCCCATGGCACCGTACGCCGCGAAATGCTTGCCACGGTGTTGCACGAACTCACCCACATCTATGACCGCTCGCGCCTGTGGCCAGACGCAGAGCGCACGCTGATTCAGCGCTGCACCCGGCGCAACAGCAGCTCAGGGCTGATTGGCATTCCCGATCAATGCCGCGGCCAATCCGACCGACGCTTTACGCTCAGCGACAACCCGCACCTGCTCGACCTCGCCGGTTGGCCACAGTATGTCGGCCGTCGTGGCGAGCGCGAACAGCACAACCGGCAAATTGCCCGCAGCCCCGACATTTACGAGACGAGCAGCCCCAAGGAGTTCGTCGCGGTCAACATGGAATATTTCCTTCTCGACCCGGCCTACGCCTGTCGCCGTCCTGCGCTGTACCGCTACTACAAAGAACATTTCGGCTGGGCGCCCGCGGTTAAAGACACCTGCGGCAAAACCTTCTCCTTCCTCAATGCCGGCAACGATTTCGCCAAAACACCACTAGGCCAGGTCGATCCGGAACGGGTCTACGCCGTCGACTATCTGCTGGCTGAAGCCAACCAGAACTGGGTCAGCCGCTGGGGTCACAGCATGTTGCGATTGGTGATCTGCGCCCCCGGCCGCCCCCGTGGGCCGGATTGTCGCCTGGATCTGGATCAGCATCTGGTGTTGTCCTACCGCGCCTTCGTCGGTGACGTGCAGCTGTCGAGTTGGGACGGACTAGTGGGCAAATACCCGTCGCGTCTATTTATCCTGCCGTTAGCCCAAGTGATCGACGAATACACCAAAACCGAACTGCGCAGCCTGGCCTCGGTGCCGTTGACCCTGTCGCGCAGCGAGATCGAGGACGTGGTGGAACACGCCGCGGAAATGCACTGGAGTTACGACGGCAACTACTTCTTCCTGTCCAACAACTGCGCTGTAGAAGGCCTGAAGTTGCTGCGCAGCAGCACCAACAATACAAAATTGGTCGGATTGGACAGCATCATGCCCAACGGTTTGCTGGAAGTGCTCAAGGGCCGTGGACTAGCGGACACCAGCGTACTGGACGATCCCCGCGAAGCACTGCGTCTGGGCTATCGATTCGACTCCTTCCGCGATCGTTATCAAGCGATGTTCGAAGTGCTGAAGAAGCACTTGCCGATCAAGCAGGACAAGGTCGAAGACTGGCTCGCATTGAAAGCTGAAGAGCGCCGGCAATGGATTGACCAAGCCGATTTGCGCACCAGCGCAGCCTTGCTGTTACTGGAGCAGGCAGCCTTCCGCCAACAATTGGTGCTGGCCCAGGACGAAGTAAAGCAGCGCTATCTGGGTGCTCGGGAATTGAAGAACGGCGGCATGGACAAGGCCAATGCGACCTTGCAGCAAATTCTTGCAAACAGCGGCTTCCTCAGCCGTCCGGCGGAGCTGCTCGGCACCGGTGGTTATGGATTGCCGCAGCCAAGCGAGTGGCAGCGTCTGGAATCGGAAAGCAGCCTGCGGCAGAAGCAGCTTCAGGCCCTGACAGGCGATCTGGACAAAGAAGTGAGAGCGCTGCTCGAACCGAGCCGTGCAGCCGAAATGGCCGCCAATGAAGCCAACCTGAAGCAGGTTGGCGAGCATCTGAGGAAGTTGCACAAGGCGGCGGGCGGGCTGGAGTTGCCGTAAACAACAGGCTTCGCGGCTAATCCGCGAAGCCTTCGACGCCTACCTGTTATTCAAAGCACCCCTTCGAGAATTTCATATACGATCCCGGTTCCTACGGCGATCAGCACAATGTCGCCACCCGCACGGCGCCATTCGTACCCTGGGTAATACGGCAGCCGGCCCAACGCCCGGTTATCGAGGCGTTCGCCGTAATAGCCGTGAGGCAGCGGTCGACCGCGTACCAGATGAATACCCGGAGGTGGTGGAGCACCGCGTACGAAATAGCCATGGTTATCGTGGATAGTCTGGCGCACCGGGCCGAAGTCCCGTGGCGGAGGGCCGCCGCGATGATTGTCCTGCGGGCCACGGTGATCGTCGCCATGATTGTCACCGCGGTTATCGTAATGGCCTTGCTGCGGGCCGCCGCGGTCGTGATCGTCGCGCTGATCAGCACTCGCATTCAGCAACGGGGTGGCACTGAGCATCAGCACACCCAGGCTGGCAATCAGACGTTTCGGCATTTTCATCGAGTCTTTCCTCACTGCACATACAGCAAAAAGGGCTTCAGAACGTAGTCCTGAAGCCCTCGGTCTTGCTGTTTAGTCTGTGCCGCGAGGCTCTAATTCCTCTGTATCAGGAACTTTACCTTCAGCTGACGCGGGCTTTACGCACGCCTTCGGCCAGCGCCGAGCAAAGGCTCAACACGCCATCAATGGCTTGATCCGGAGTCGACGCATTGGCGATGTGATCGATCAACGCCGAACCCACCACCACACCATCAGCCAGACGCGCGATAGACGCCGCTTGCTCCGGTGTACGAATACCGAAACCGATGCTGATCGGCAGATCGGTGTGGCGACGCAGACGTGCAACGGCCTCTTCAACATGCTCCAGCGTCGCCGCACCCGCACCGGTCACACCGGCAACAGACACGTAGTAGACGAAGCCGGAGCTGCCGTTCAGAACGGTCGGCAGACGCACATCATCGGTTGTCGGGGTGGTCAGACGGATGAAGTCCAGACCGGCAGCCTGGGCCGGGTCGCACAGCTCGCCGTTATGCTCGGGCGGCAAGTCGACCACGATCAGACCGTCAACACCGGCCTCTTTGGCGTCGGCGATGAAACGCGGTACGCCGTACATGTGGATCGGGTTGAAGTACCCCATCAGCACCAGCGGTGTCTCGGTATTGCCTTCACGGAACTCACGAACCATTTGCAGGGTTTTCGCCAGGTTCTGCTTGGCGCCGAGGGCGCGGATGTTGGCCAACTGGATTGCAGGGCCGTCGGCCATTGGATCGGTGAAGGGCATGCCCAACTCGATCACGTCAGCGCCAGCGCCTGGCAAGCCTTTGAGGATCGCCAGCGAAGTGTCATAGCTCGGGTCGCCAGCGGTCACGAAGGTCACCAGGGCGGCACGATTCTGTTCCTTGAGTTCGGCAAAACGCGTTTGCAGGCGGCTCATCAGTGTTTCTCCTGCTTCGACGGCTCTTGTTGAGAGTTTTCCATGTGGTGCATTACGGTCTGCATATCTTTGTCCCCGCGACCGGACAGGTTGACCACCATCAGGTGATCTTTTGGCAGGGTCGGTGCGCGTTTGAACACTTCGGCCAGGGCATGGGCGCTTTCCAGTGCAGGAATAATCCCCTCCAGGCGGCAGCATTTGTGGAACGCGTCGAGGGCTTCGTCGTCGGTGACCGAGGTGTACTGGACGCGGCCAATGTCATGCAACCAGGCGTGTTCCGGGCCGATGCCTGGATAATCGAGGCCGGCAGAGATCGAGTGAGCGTCGATGATCTGGCCATCGTCGTCCTGCAGCAGGAAGGTACGGTTGCCGTGCAGTACACCCGGTACGCCGCCGTTCAGGCTGGCCGCGTGCTTGCCGGTTTCGATGCCGTAACCGGCCGCTTCAACGCCGATGATCTCGACGCTTTTGTCATCAAGGAACGGGTGGAACAAGCCCATGGCGTTGGAGCCGCCACCGATGCACGCCACCAGGCTGTCTGGCAGACGACCTTCCTGGTCTTGCAGTTGAGTACGGGTTTCTTTGCCGATAACGGCCTGGAAGTCGCGAACCATCGCCGGATAAGGGTGCGGACCGGCCACAGTGCCGATCAGGTAGAAGGTGCTGTCGACGTTGGTCACCCAGTCACGCAGGGCTTCGTTCATCGCATCTTTCAGGGTGCCGGTACCGGCCACCACCGGGATCACTTCGGCGCCCAGCAGCTTCATGCGAAATACGTTGGCCTGCTGACGTTCGATGTCAGTGGTGCCCATGTAGATCACGCAATCGAGGCCAAAACGCGCAGCCACGGTGGCGGTCGCCACGCCGTGCATGCCAGCGCCGGTCTCGGCGATGATGCGTTTCTTGCCCATGCGCCGCGCCAGCAGGATCTGGCCGATGCAGTTGTTGATCTTGTGCGCGCCGGTGTGGTTCAGCTCTTCGCGCTTGAGGTAAATCTTCGCGCCGCCGCAGAACTCTGTCAGACGTTCGGCAAAGTACAGTGGGCTTGGACGACCCACGTAGTCGCGCTGGAAGTAGGCCAATTCTTCTTTGAATGCAGGATCATCCTTGGCCAATTCGTATTCACGGGCCAGATCGAGGATCAACGGCATCAGGGTTTCAGCGACGTAACGGCCGCCGAACGCGCCAAACAGGCCGTTGGCGTCGGGGCCGTTGCGCAGATTAGTCTGGGTCATGGGTCGCTCCGGTTGGATTCGTGAGATGACAATGACGATCACTCTACCCCTGACGTCCGAGCCTGAAAACCGATAAGATCGCCACAACCTGTCAGAAAAACTCACAGATCCCATGAGCCACGATCTTCCTCCGCTGAACGCTCTTCGAGCCTTCGAAGCCACCGCCCGCCTGAACAGCGTCAGTCAGGCGGCCGAACAGCTGCACGTCACCCACGGAGCGGTCAGCCGGCAACTCAAGGTGCTGGAGGAACACTTGGGCGTGAGCCTGTTCATCAAGGATGGACGCGGCCTTAAACTCACAGATGCAGGCATTCGTTTACGCGATGTCAGCGGCGAGGCGTTCGAGCGTTTGCGCACGGTCTGCGCCGAACTGACCCAAAGCACCGCCGATGCGCCATTCGTCCTAGGTTGCTCAGGCAGCCTGCTGGCGCGCTGGTTTATTCCACGCCTGGGGCGACTGAACGCGGACCTGCCGGACCTGCGCCTGCACCTGTCGGCTGGCGAGGGCGATCTCGATCCGCGTCGCCCGGGACTGGACGCCTTGCTGGTGTTTGCCGAGCCGCCATGGCCGGCCGACATGCAAGTCTATGAACTGGCCAGCGAACGCATCGGCCCGGTCATGAGCCCGCGATTCGCGGGCTACGAACGACTGCAAAACGCACCGCCCGCAGCGTTGCTGAGCGAGCCATTGCTGCACACCACCTCACGCCCGCAGGCTTGGCCAAGCTGGGCACAGCAAAGCGGCCTCGACGCCAAGGCGTTGAAGTACGGTCAAGGTTTCGAACATTTGTATTATTTGCTGGAGGCCGCAGTGGCCGGCCTGGGGGTGGCGATTGCGCCCGAGCCGCTGGTGGCCGAGGACTTGAAGGCCGGCCGCCTGGTTGCGCCATGGGGCTTCAGCGAAACCCCGGCGCAACTGGCGTTGTGGCTACCCAAGCGCGCCGCGGACGGGCGTGCTCGGCAATTGGCGCAGTGGCTCAAAAACGAGCTGCGCCAAACGGATCAGTCACCGCGTTTGAACAGCAGATAAGCCGCGAGCAGACCCAATGCACCTACGGCGACACCCGCTGTCGTCCAAGGGTGTTCCTGGGCGTAGTCCCGCGTGGCAATCCCGGTTTCACGGGTTTTGACTTTGACTTCTTCGTACGCATCGCTGAGCAGATGACGCGAATGCTTCAGCGCGTTCTCGGCGTTGCCTTTCAAAGCTTTAAGGGTTTTACGCGACTCGTCCGAGGCGTCGTCCTTCAGGCTTTCCAAAGACTTCAGCAGACTCTCGATCTCGGCTTCCATGCTTTGCAATGAGGCTTTACGTAAAGAGGTGTTGGCCATGGTGGCTCTCCTGCATTGATTGAGTTGCGTGTGTTGGTTGGGACTTCAGGGGTTCGAGAAAGTGCAGTAAATCTGAACTTCCACTTCGGATTAGCCGACAGAAGTAATACGAAAAATCACTGCTAGGCTGTATTTCACACCCTGAGGAGAACGCCATGACTGACCATCACACCTACAAGAAAGTCGAACTCGTCGGTTCGTCCACCAGCAGCATTGAAGACGCCATCAACAACGCACTGGCCGAGGCCAGCAAAAGCCTCAAATATATGGAATGGTTTGAAGTGACCGAAACCCGCGGGCACATCAAGGACGGTAAGGCCGCACATTTCCAGGTGACACTCAAAGTCGGGTTCCGGATTGCCAGTAGCTGAATTTGAGCTAGCATTCGAAACTGCGCGCTGGCCGAGCGCCATAGGGAATGGCAAAGCGCTACATCATTACATCCGGCTGATCGCCGGTGCCCCTATTGATCCGACCAGGGAATGCGACCGATGAGGAATTTTATTTTGGCGGTAGGTTTGTTGAGTCTTGCGGGAACAGCCCTGGCCCAGGGCAAGTCGTGCGAAGAGCTTAAAGCCGAAATCGCCGCGAAACTGGATGCCAAAGGCATTTCTAATTATTCGCTGGAAATCGTCGATAAAGGCACTGCTGCCGGTGGAAAAGTCGTCGGCACCTGTGAAAAAGGCTCCAAGCAAATCGTCTACAAGCAGGGCTGACCTCCCTCGAAAATGAAAAAGCCGACGCAATGACGTCGGCTTTTTTGTGTTCGCTATTTGAGCGTCAGCCTTTCATGACCTGGGCCAGCAGCTCGTAGGAGTGCACGCGATCGGCATGTTCGTACAGGTCGCAGGTAAAAATCAGCTCGTCCGCCTGGGTCTGCTCGATCAGCACGTCCAGTTTGGCGCGGATCTTCTGCGGACTGCCCACCATGGCCAGACCCAGGAAATCACCGACGGCTTCTTTTTCATGAGGCAGCCACAGGCCGTCCATGGTTTTTACCGGAGGACGTTGCACCAGGCTCTGGCCACGCATCAACGCCAGGATGCGCTGATAGACCGAGGTTGCCAGATAATCAGCCTGCTCGTCGGTGTCAGCAGCCACCAAGGGCACACCGAGCATTACGTAAGGTTTATCCAATATTGCTGAAGGCTTGAAGTGGTTGCGATAGACGCGAATGGCCTCATGCATGAAGCGCGGTGCGAAATGTGAGGCGAAGGCGTAGGGCAAACCGCGCTCACCGGCCAGTTGTGCACTGAACAAGCTGGAGCCCAGCAGCCAGACCGGGACATTAGTGCCCGTGCCTGGCATCGCGATGATCCGTTGGTCCGGAGTTCGTGGGCCGAGGTATCGCATCAGTTCGGCAACATCTTCCGGGAAATCGTCGGCGCTGCCGGAGCGTTCACGACGCAAAGCGCGGGCGGTCATCTGGTCGGAACCGGGTGCACGCCCCAGGCCCAAGTCGATCCGGCCCGGGTACAGACTTTCGAGCGTGCCGAACTGCTCGGCGATCACCAGCGGCGCGTGGTTGGGCAGCATCACACCGCCCGAGCCGACACGAATGGTCGAGGTGCCGCCAGCCAGGTAGCCAAGCAGAACCGAAGTCGCCGAACTGGCAATGCCATCCATGTTGTGGTGTTCGGCAACCCAGAAACGGTTGTAGCCGAATTTTTCGACGTGCTGAGCCAGGTCCAGGGAATTGCGCAGCGACTGGGCCGCGCTGCCGTTCTCCCGCACGGGCACCAGATCGAGGGTCGAGAACTTGATATCGGACAGTCGTTTCATAAGCCTGCTTCTCCAATTGAGGGCGCAGGTTTTTTCTTACAAACGAAAACCTGCCGAATCTATAAGCGTGATTCATGCAATGAGGGCATATACCCGAGTTTCAATGGCAGAGCCAAAATTCCTACGAAATAAGAGGGCCGATCAGATCAGGTGAACTTTGCACCACGGTCTATCCTCAGAACCCTAGCAACCGAAAACCACTAAGGCGCGACGCTTCGCGCCGGATCTTGAGGAGGCATTCATGGCTATTACAAAGAAAGCATCGGCTCATTGGGAAGGTGATCTGAAAACCGGCATCGGCTCGATTTCCACGGAAACCGGTGTCCTCAGAGAAGCCCCCTACGGCTTCAAGGCACGTTTCGAAGGCGGCAAGGGCACCAATCCGGAAGAGCTGATCGGCGCAGCGCACGCGGGCTGCTTCTCCATGGCGTTTTCGATGATTCTCGGCGATGCCGGTCTCAAGGCTGACAGCATCGATACCAATGCCGAAGTCACCCTGGACCAGGTGGACGGCGGATTTGCGATCACGGCGGTGAAATTGATCCTCAAAGCGAAGATTCCTGGGGCGACTCAGACTCAATTTGAGGAATTGAGCAATAAAGCCAAAGAAGGCTGCCCTGTTTCCAAAGTGCTGAATGCGAAAATCAGTCTGGATGCAACATTGCTCAGCTGATTGGGGGTTGTCGCGCTCCCCGATAAAAGATCGCAGCCTCGGCGGGCTGCGTTCTTTTTTTGTCCTGAAACAAAACCTGGCTGGCGAGATTGTGGTCGAATAAATGACAGCAGCTAAAACGCATCTTCGTGCGCGCTGCCTCAAAGGAGCTTCAACCATGAAACGTTTTGCCTTGGCGATTATCTGTTGCGCGATGGCCACATCGGCCCTGGCGGCAGCGAAATCCTGTGAAGAACTCAAGGCCGAGATTGAAGCCAAGATCCAGGCCAATAACGTCTCGTCCTATACGCTGGAAATCGTCACCAACGACGAAGTACACGATCAGAACATGGTCGTTGGCTCGTGCGACGGCGGCACGAAAAAAATCATCTACCAGAAGAACGACCGCTGATTCGCCTCACATGAGGCAATAGGACTCTCGATCTTCAGCGACGATTTCACGCTTGGCGTTGTACAGCCGGGCGCCGGGAGTAAACGCTATCGACTGGCCTACCAGCACATAACGCTGGCCGGCTTCGAAATGATCGTAGTTGATGGTCAGGTAGCACAAGCGTTCCGTGGGGCCGTTCATGATGCCCAGGCCGCCACCGGGCACTTCAAAGTCGAATCGAACAATCAGCTCATGGCTACCCGGGGTGACCTGGAAAAAACGCCCGTCGCGCAACCGCTGGTTGTCCAGGCGTTCGGCCATCAGCAATTTATCGTTGGGGAATGGCGTAGAAAAATCGACCCAGGCCATCTGCGGATTAACCGCTGGCAACGGGCTCTGACATCCCGCAACGATGCTTGCAGCAAGTAACAGCGTTAACCTGCGCATGACGATGTTCTCAAGGACTGGTCCTTTAGAATAACGCCGATCAGGTGCGTTGGCAGCCTGCCGGTACACCCTGGCCAATCACTTTTCGCTGCTGATCATAGAGCTTTGCCCACGGCCGAAAACCGATGTTTCCTGCTTTGAGCTGATACCGCTCGCCAGCGTTGAAGTCGTTGAATTTCACGTTTAGCTGGCAGTCACGCCATAGTGGCTCGGCGTCGGGTCCGATGTTGGTTGGCGCAACCGGGAATTGGTAACGAACGGTGAGCTCATGGCTACCCGGCTGAACCTCGAAATAGCGCTTGTCGGTGGCGGCCTTGTCATCGACTTCCAGCGCTTGCAGCGCGGTGTCTTCCTGCTTCGATTCCAGGTCGATCCACGCTTGAGCCGGATCATGGGGGGGTAATCCGAATCCAGCACAACCTGCCAGCATCAACAGGCTTCCTGTCAGCATCAACGTGCGCATAGCGGAGCTCCAGTCAGGCGGGATAGTCTTGCGGGCAGACTCTCCATGGATGATTCATTTTGATCAGGCCGCTTCCAAGCCTTGGGTTACTTGATCGCGTTTTACGCATTTTGTTTCCGGGTGTGATGTTTTTGTTTCTCAACGGTTGCGCCGGCGTCAGCTATTACGGCCAATTGGCCAGTGGTCAGCTGCAATTGCTGCGGGCACGCGAGCCGGTTTCCAGAGTGATTGCCGATCCCGCTCGCGATCAGCAATTGCGTGCGCATCTGACTCAATCGCAAAAAGCCCGCACGTTCGCCAGCCAACAGCTGCAGCTGCCGGACAACCAAAGTTACCGTTTGTACGCCGACATTGGCCGGCCGTTCGTAGTCTGGAACGTGTTTGCCACGCCGGAATTTTCCCTGACACCACAGAACCATTGCTTCCCGATCGCCGGCTGCGTCGCCTACCGCGGTTATTACAGCCAGAGCGCGGCCCGCGGTGAAGCTGCGTTGCAACGTTTGCAAGGTATGGACGTGTCGATCGGTGGCGTCGAGGCTTATTCGACGCTCGGCTGGTTCAACGATCCGATTATCAGTTCGATGATGGCGTGGGGTGACGAACGATTGGCCACGCTGATTTTCCATGAGCTGGCACATCAACGTTTTTATGTGAAGGACGACACCGAGTTCAATGAGTCTTTCGCCACCTTCGTCGAACAGGAAGGCACCCGCCAATGGCGTGCGTTCCGCGGCTTGCCACCGGACAGCGGCGCGCAGGTGCAGCAACGGGACCAGTTCATTCAATTGGTTCTGGAGACCCGCACGCGACTCGAACGGCTGTACACCCTGCCCCTGTCCGCCGACCGGATGCGCCAGCGCAAAGCCGACGAGTTCGAACGATTGCGGGGTGAATACCGGCAGCTTCGCGACAGCCAATGGGCTGGGGACAAACGCTATGACGCGTGGATCAATGCGCCGATGAACAATGCCCGGCTGTTGCCATTTGGGCTGTACGACCAATGGGTGCCGGCGTTTGCGGCGTTGTTCAGACGGATGGGTGGGGATTGGGTGAAGTTTTATGCAGCAGTCGAGAAGCTCGGCGCGTTGCCGGTTGGGGAGCGCAAGGCGGCACTGAATGCTTTGGCTCAATTGAAAAGTCGCGGTGGCTGATCGGGCCTCTTCGCGGGCAAGCCTCGCTCCTACTGGAAATACGCGGTTCCTGTAGGAGCGAGGCTTGCCCGCGAAGGCGTTCTTGAACTGCTCACAACCAAATTGCATCCCACAACGGATAATCGCCTACGTTCTGCACCAACCCCGCGCGTAATGGATTGGCGACGATGTATCGCGCAACCGCCTGTAGATCTTCTTCCTTGCGAATGGCGCGATCGTGATAGCCATGTTGCCAAACCGAACTTTGGCGTCCTACGGAGCGATTTAGCGTCACTGCGATGCGTGATTTGGTTCGCGCCATCAACTTTGGTAACTGAGTATTCTGCAACTCGATCAGCCAATGGAAATGATCGGGCATGACAACCCAGGCTAGAGACGTCGCAAACCCTTCTCGCTCAGCAGCTCTAAGGGCGTCAACTACCAATCGTCCACTCTTGAAGTCGCGGAATAACGGTTCCCGATTCAAAACTACGGCAGTCAGTAGATAGATCTGTCCGGACTCCGAATATCGTCCAGTGCGCAATCGATGAGCATGTTTTAACTTCGGCAAAGATGATCCTCCTTGATCGTGGCCTTATTCTTCAGGCTAGGACGATAAGAAGGGACTGGAGTGAGAACAATTGCTCAGGATGTGTCTGAGGGGACGCCTTCGCGGGCAAGCCTCGCTCTTACAGGAGCGGCGTATTTCCTGTAGGAGCGAGGCTTGCCCGCGAAGACGTATTGATTAACGCTGTAAAAACGCCTGATGCATCTCTTCCAGCGTTTCGAAGTGCCAGGTCGGGGCTTCAGCGCTCAACTCTTCCCGGCTGCCAAAGCCATAACCAACAGCCGCCGAATCCAGCCCGTTACTGCGCGCACCGATCAGGTCGTGTTTACGGTCGCCGATCATCAGGGTGTTGGCCGGGTCCAGGCCTTCTTCGGCCATCAAGTGGGCGATCAGCTCGACTTTGTTGGTCCGGGTTCCATCCAGTTCGCTGCCGTAGATCACTTTGAAGTGTTTGGCGAAGTCGAAGTGCCGGGCAATTTCCCGGGCAAAAATCCACGGTTTGGACGTCGCGATGTACAGCTGTCGCCCTTGCCCGCCGAGGGTTTCCAACAATGGGGTGACGCCGTCGAATACGCGGTTCTCGTACAGACCGGTGACCTTGAAGCGTTCGCGATAGAAGTTCACCGCTTCCCACGCCTTGGGCTCGTCGAAGTCGTAGAACTGCATGAACGCCTGCAACAACGGCGGGCCGATGAAGTGTTCAAGCTTGGTCAGGTCGGGCTCATCGATGCCCAGTTTGCTCAGGGCGAACTGGATCGAACGGGTGATGCCCTCGCGAGGATCGGTCAGGGTGCCATCGAGGTCAAACAATACGGTTTGGTAATGCATGTTGAATCCTGAATAAGGGCGCAGGGTCAGAGCTGGTCGTAGCCTTCGGCCAGATGCAAATTCTTGAGCTTCACGTAGTTCGCCGCGCTGTAGGTGAAAAAGGCTTTTTCCTTGTCAGTCAGTGGCCGGACCTGTTTCACCGGGCTGCCCACATAAAGGAAGCCGCTTTCCAGGCGTTTGCCCGGGGGCACCAGGCTGCCAGCACCAATGATCACATCATCCTCGACCACCGCACCGTCCATGACGATGCTGCCCATGCCGATCAAAACCCGGCTGCCCACGCTACAACCGTGGAGCATGACTTTATGCGCGATGGTCACATCGTCGCCAATCAGCAGCGGAAAGCCATCGGGATTGAACGGCCCGGCGTGGGTGATGTGCAGCACACAGCCGTCCTGCACGCTGGTACGCGCACCGATACGGATGCGGTGCATGTCGCCACGAATCACCGTCAGCGGCCAGACCGAGCTGTCTTCGCCGATTTCGACGTCGCCGATCACCACCGCCGAACCGTCGACAAAGGCGCCTTTGCCCAGCAGCGGCGTGTGGTTCTGATACTTGCGAAGGGTCACGATAGGGTTTCTCTCTGTTGCTGATAGCTGCGGTGAGCGTCGATTGTAATTAAGATGGCGCAATGTTTCTTCCAGCCAAGGTGCCAACCGTGAGCGTGAACAACCCTCTTTTGCAGTCCTACGACCTGCCGCCGTTCTCGGCGATCCGTGCCGAACACGTGCAACCGGCTATTGAACAAATCCTGGCTGACAACCGCGCCGCCATTATCGAGATCCTCAAAACCCAGGGCAAACAACCGACCTGGGCCGGCCTGGTACTGGCGATGGACGAGCTGAACGATCGTCTGGGCGCCGCCTGGAGCCCGGTCAGCCACCTGAATGCCGTGTGCAACAGCGCCGAATTGCGCGAAGCCTACGAGTCCTGCCTGCCGGCCTTGAGCGCCTACTCCACCGAATTGGGCCAGAACCGCGAGTTGTTCGAGGCGTTCGAAGCGCTGGCTAACAGCCCCGAAGCTGCCGGTTTCGAGGTGGCGCAGAAAACTATCCTGGAACACTCCCTGCGTGACTTCCGTCTGTCGGGTATCGACCTGCCGGAAGCCGAACAAAAACGTTACGCCGAAGTGCAGAGCAAATTGTCGGAGCTGGGCAGCCGCTTCTCCAACCAGTTGCTCGACGCCACTCAGGCCTGGACCAAACACGTCACTGATGAAGCTACCCTCGCCGGCCTGACCGAGTCGGCCAAGGCGCAAATGGCTGCGGCTGCCCAGGCCAAAGGCCTGGAAGGCTTCCTGATCACCCTGGAATTCCCGAGCTACTACGCGGTGATGACCTACGCCCAGGACCGCGCCCTGCGCGAAGAAGTCTACGCCGCCTACTGCACCCGTGCGTCGGACCAAGGCCCGAATGCCGGTCAGAACGATAACGGCCCGGTCATGGAAGAAATCCTCGACCTGCGTCAGGAACTGGCCAAGCTGCTCGGTTTCGCCAGCTTCTCGGAGCTGAGCCTGGCCACCAAAATGGCCGAATCCAGCGATCAGGTGCTGAGTTTCCTGCGCGATCTGGCCAAACGCAGCAAACCGTTCGCCGCCCAGGACCTGGAACAGCTCAAGGCTTATGCCGCCGAACAAGGCTGCCCGGACCTGCAAAGCTGGGACAGCGGTTTCTACGGTGAAAAGCTTCGCGAGCAGCGCTACAGCGTCGCCCAGGAAGCCCTTCGCGCTTACTTCCCGATCGACAAAGTGCTGGGCGGTCTGTTCGCTATCGTTCAGCGTCTGTACGGCATCGAGATCGCCGAGCAGAAAGGCTTCGACACCTGGCACCCGGATGTTCGCCTGTTCGAAATCAAGGAAAACGGCCAGCACGTCGGCCGCTTCTTCTTCGACCTCTACGCTCGCGCCAACAAGCGTGGCGGTGCCTGGATGGACGGCGCCCGCGACCGTCGCCGCACGATCAGCGGCGTATTGCAAAGCCCGGTGGCCAACCTGGTGTGCAACTTCACCCCGGCCGACAGCGGCAAGCCAGCCCTGCTGACCCACGATGAAGTGACCACCTTGTTCCACGAATTCGGTCACGGCCTGCATCACCTGTTGACCCGCGTTGAACACGCCGGCGTATCCGGCATCAACGGTGTGGCCTGGGATGCGGTCGAGCTGCCAAGCCAGTTCATGGAGAACTGGTGCTGGGAGCCGGAAGGTCTGGCGCTGATCTCCGGTCACTACGAAACCGGCGAACCGTTGCCTCAGGACCTGCTGGAGAAAATGCTCGCGGCGAAGAACTTCCAGTCCGGCCTGATGATGGTCCGTCAGCTGGAGTTCTCGCTGTTCGACTTCGACCTGCACGCCACCCACGGTGACGGCCGCAGCGTGGCGCAGGTACTTGAAGGTGTGCGCGACGAGGTGTCGGTTATGCGTCCACCTGCCTACAACCGTTTCCCGAACAGCTTTGCGCACATCTTCGCCGGCGGTTATGCGGCGGGCTACTACAGCTACAAATGGGCTGAAGTGCTGTCGGCGGATGCCTTCTCGAAATTCGAAGAAGAAGGCGTACTCAACGCCGAGACCGGCCGCGCCTTCCGCGAAGCGATCCTGGCGCGTGGTGGTTCCCAGGAACCGATGGTGCTGTTCGTCGACTT
The DNA here is from genome assembly GCF_050434865.1 of Pseudomonas silensiensis. Lineage (NCBI taxonomy): Bacteria > Pseudomonadati > Pseudomonadota > Gammaproteobacteria > Pseudomonadales > Pseudomonadaceae > Pseudomonas > Pseudomonas silensiensis. Next base: position 56,041 of record NZ_JBNDJH010000032.1, on the reverse strand, counting down.
CCGCGGACGCCCGCCGTCGATTGACGCACTCTTGCGCCACAGCGGCCTGAGTGAGGTCGCGGCAGCATGAGCGAGGGTCCTGTGATCACCAAAAAGCGCTTTATCGCCGGGGCAGTCTGCCCGGCCTGCAGCGAGCCGGACAAATTGATGATGTGGAACGAAGACGACGTCCCGCACCGTGAGTGCGTGGCCTGCGGATATTCCGACACGCTGAATGAACAAGGCCTTTCCGTGCCCAAGGAATTGGGTACGCGAGTCAACACCTCGGCGCTGAAAGTGCCGGACGCCAAGGTTCAGGCCGTGCAGTTTTTCCCGAACCCCAAGCTGAAGAAAAAGCCTGACGAGCAGCACTGAGTCACCACCACCTTCCACTCCTGAACGGATTGGAAGGTGGTAACTATCTACCACCTTTCCCCTGCGCTTCCTTTATAGGCTGATCACATTCAGCCTCTGCTCAAGGAAGACGCCATGCCCGACACCAATCCTCTTTTGCAAGCCTGGGACCTGCCGCCCTGGTCGGAGGTCCGCACCGAGCACCTCGTGCCGGCAATCACAGCCATCATTACCGACAACCGGCAGATCATTGTCGAAACCATCATCAGCCAATCCGTATTTCCCAATTGGGATGACCTGGTTCTGGCCATCGATGAAATCGATGCGCGCCTGGGCGAAGCTTTGGGCATCATCCGGATCCTGTCGATGGCGAAACACAACGATACCGCCTGGAGCACGGCAGCTGCTGCGTGCAGCGACGCCGGGGCGCAGTACCTATCCGAAAAAATGAGCAATCGGCTGTTGTTTGATGCATACCAGCGGTTGGCGAACAGTTCGATCGCCCTCAACTTCGATGAACCGCGCAAGGCCGCGCTGGCCAAGATTCTGCGCAAGTTTCAATTGAGCGGGATCGACTTGCCCCTGATGCAACGGGAAAAGCTGGCCCGGTTGAACCTCGACATCGATCGGCTCGAAGAGCAGTTTCTCATCCATCTGAATAGCGCCAACGCTGCATGGACCAAGCACGTCGATGACATTGCGGTACTGGAAGGTTTATACCCCACCGTAAAAGATCGTCTGAGACACCTGGCCAAAGAAGCAGGACATGAAGGCTGGCTGATTCCCCTGGATGAAAACACCTACCAGCAAATCATGAGGTACGCCGAAAATCGGGCATTGCGAGAAGAATATTTCGTGGCGTACTCCACGCGCGCGTCCGATCAAGGCCCAAATGCCGACGAGTTCGATAATGATCCTGTACTGACGTTGCTGCTTTCGCTGCGTCACCAGAAAGCCGAATTGCTAGGGTTCGATAATTTCGCGCAACTGCGTCTGGCCTCCGCAGCGGCGGAGTCCACCGGTCAAGTCCTTAGTTTCCTGCGTCGGCAAGTGACATTGAACACACCGCCCCTTGCAAGGGATTCAAAGGAGGTACAAGCGTTTGCGCTCGTACGGGGTATCTCTGAAGTACACGCTTGGGACCACGAATTTCTCGCTGAACAACTGCACCACCATCGTTTCCCTGAAGCCCTGAAGAATCTGCGCGACTATTTTCCTCTGGACGGCACCTTGCGACGACTCTGCCTGTTCTGTGAACGCCTGTTCGGGATCCGGATCCTCGAGCAGGCTGAATTCAGTCGCTGGCATAACGACGTGCGCCTGTTTGAGATCAGCGAGCATGGTCAGACCATCGGGCATATTTATCTTGACCCGTTCCACCGCAAAGAAGCTCCGGATTACGCCTGGACCGGCACGCTGCGAAACCGACGAATAAACACCGAAGGCCGGGTAGCGCTACCGATTGCCGATCTTCACTGCAACTTCACGCCTGGAGCCGACGGCCATCCGTGCCTGCTTGAGCATGAGGATCTACGGGTGCTTTTTCATGAATTCGGTCATTGTCTGCAACACGTGCGGACGAGTTCGGCGCATCACAACCTTTCCGGCATTTCCCAGCTGGGGCGCGATACTGTGGAGTTCGCAGGGCAGGTATTCGAGCAGTGGTGCCTGTCACGGGAGTTTCTATTATGGCTGGGTGCCCACCACCAAAGCGGTGACCGCTTGACCGAGGCGCGGGTAGACACAGTACTGGCAGCCCTCGAAACCCGGACCAGTCGACAAACCGCATTCTTGCTGATGGGCGCCTTGTTCGACTTCGATCTGCATCGCTGCCAAGGCGATGGCCGTAGCATCCAGCAAGTATTCGAAGACGTTCAGCGGGAGTTTCCCCCTGTGCAACTGCCGTCTTATTGCCGATTCGCAAACAGCTTTGACTACATGGTGACCGGTTACGCAGCGTCCGTTTACGCCTACACGTGGTCAGGCGTACTGGCCATCGAAGCCTTCAAGCGATTCCGTCAGGATTGGGTTTTCAATGCGCAAACAGGGCGAGCCTTTCGCGAGGCGTTTTTTTCTCCGGGCGATTCGCGCTCCTTGCTGACCGCCCTGGAAGCGTTTCTTCAACGGCCAATCGCCGAAGACCTTTTCGCGCTTTCGTCAGAGGCCGTTGCCCGCTGACGCAATGGTTTACTCGACGTGGGCCGATTTGAACCAACTCTTCATCGAACAACTGGCGAACGGACTCGTGCTGCAATCGCCGTTGGCCAACGCGGTGCGGAGCTTGTCGACATCGGCCTGCATCATGTAACGGACGCCGTCCTTGAAATGAGTGCTGTCACCAAATCCGCCCTGGGTCATTTCGTTCAGGGCGTCTTCCTTGCTCCAGCCCTGCACCACGACCCGGTACATGGCCGCCATCAGGCCCGTGCGATCCGAACCATGTTTGCAGTGCATCAGCACCGGTCCCTTGGCTTCGGCAGTCTGGATTGTGCGAAGAGCCTTGAGTACATCCGCATCATCCACATGGTTGGTGCGATAGGGCAGTTGTACCTGTGCGATCCCTGGTGTCGACAACCAGTTGGAGTCCGACTCGGGCAGGAAAGTGATAACGGTCCCGACCTTGAGTTTTTCCAGTAACGGCACGGCGCCTCTGTCAGGCAATGCACTGCGATAGAGCGTCGGGGACATTTTGAAGAGGTTGTACTGCACCTCGACCGATTGAGCCCACTCCGCAGGGCGGGGCAACGCGCTGTCGTCGGCAAGGGCCGGCGTCAGGTTTAACAGTGCGGCCAGCGACAGGCAGATCGCTGGGATACAACGCGATAGAGACATGCTTGGGTGACCGTTCAGGAGAATCGGGAAGATGACGCCCAGCTTCCCCCCCGAGCGGTCAAAGGCCTGTGAGCCGTCTGTCAAAGAATCGTGAATCAGCCGAGCGCTTTCGTCGCAAAACCGAGGTTTTTTAGCTGAATCGGTTCATCTTGATGCTTAGCCTGCTACCATTTGTTACCCCATATTACCGATGCGCCCTATTGCTCCCCGTTTGCTGGCGTTCTGCATCGGTGTCAAAACGAAAAGTCGTCCTGCGAGACGGCTGAAAAACCGCTAATGCCTGATGAGGTGCCCCCCTATGTCCGATCAAGATCGAGACAACCCGCGGCGTGAGTTTTTGCGCAAATCCCTGACCTTGATCCCGGTGGTCACCGTTGCCAGCACCGGTCTGGGCGGCACGGTCCTGATGGCCGCGCCCGAAGCAGCCCCGGCCAGTTCCGGCAAAGCGCCGGTCAGCACCAGCACCTACGAACCCAGCTACTTCACCGCCGAAGAATGGACGTTCATCAAGGCGGCTGTCGCGCAGCTGATTCCAAACGATGCCCAAGGGCCAGGTGCCCTGGAAGCCGGTGTGCCCGAATACATCGACCGCCAGATGAACACGCCTTACGCGGCCGGTGCGCTGTGGTTCATGCAGGGACCGTTCAACGCAGACGCTGCTCCGGAAATGGGCTGGCAGAGCAAACTGGTGCCCAAAGAGATTTATCGCCTGGGCATTGCCGCGACGGATGCTTGGTCGAAAACGTTCAACGGTAAAGTATTTGCCGAGCAAGACAGCGCTACCCGAGACGATTTGCTCAAGCAACTCGAGGCCGGAAAACCCCAGTTCGACAGTGTTCCAGCGAAGATTTTCTTCAACCTGCTGCTGCAAAACACCAAAGAAGGGTTCTTCTGCGACCCGATTCACGGTGGCAATAAAGGCATGGTCGGCTGGACCATGATCGGTTTCCCCGGCGCCCGCGCCGATTTCATGGATTGGGTGGAACGCAACGAGCAATACCCCTTCCCGGCAGTTTCGATTCGCGGCGAGAGGGCGTAAGCATGGCAACGGTAATGAAGAAGGTCGACGCAGTGATCGTCGGTTTTGGCTGGACGGGCGCGATCATGGCCAAGGAGCTGACAGAAGCTGGCCTGAATGTGCTGGCGCTGGAGCGCGGGCCGATGCAGGACACTTACCCCGACGGCAACTATCCACAGGTGATTGACGAACTCACCTACAGCGTGCGGAAAAAACTCTTCCAGGACATTTCCAAAGAGACCGTAACCATTCGCCATAGCGTGAATGACATCGCGCTGCCGAATCGCCAACTGGGCGCCTTCCTGCCCGGCAATGGTGTCGGCGGCGCCGGTTTGCACTGGTCCGGCGTGCACTTTCGGGTCGACCCGATCGAGTTGCGCATGCGCAGCCACTACGAAGAACGCTACGGCAAAAGCTTCATCCCCAAGGACATGACCATCCAGGACTTCGGCGTCAGCTATGAAGAGCTGGAACCGTTTTTCGATTACGCCGAGAAGGTCTTCGGCACGTCAGGTCAGGCCTGGACGGTGAAGGGTCAATTGGTCGGCGAAGGCAAGGGCGGCAACCCTTACGCGCCGGACCGTTCGAATCATTTCCCGCTGGAATCACAGAAGAACACTGTTTCCGCACAGCTGTTTCAGAAAGCGGCCACCGCAGTGGGTTACAAACCCTACAACCTGCCCTCCGCCAATACGTCAGGCCCCTACACCAACCCTTACGGCGCGCAGATGGGCCCGTGCAACTTCTGCGGTTTTTGCAGCGGCTATGTCTGCTACATGTATTCCAAGGCATCGCCGAACGTAAACATTTTGCCGGCGCTCAAACCGCTGCCCAATTTCGAGCTGCGGCCCAACTCCCACGTACTGCGGGTCAATCTCGACAGCACCAAGAGCAAGGCGACAGGCGTGACCTACATCGATGGCCAGGGCCGGGAGATCGAGCAGCCCGCAGACCTGGTGATACTTGGTGCCTTCCAGTTCCACAATGTGCGGCTGATGTTGCTGTCGGGTATCGGCAAGCCGTATGACCCGATCAGCGGCGAAGGCGTGGTCGGCAAGAACTTCGCCTACCAGAACATGGCCACCATCAAGGCCTACTTCGACAAAGACACCCACACCAATAACTTTATTGGTGCCGGCGGTAACGGCGTGGCGGTGGACGACTTCAACGCCGACAACTTCGATCACGGGCCCCATGGTTTCGTCGGTGGTTCGCCGATGTGGGTCAACCAGGCCGGCAGCCGACCGATTGCAGGCACATCCAACCCGCCGGGCACCCCGGCCTGGGGCAGTGCCTGGAAACGTGCCACCGCCGATTACTACACCCATCAAGTGTCGATGGATGCCCACGGCGCGCATCAATCCTACCGCGGCAACTACCTCGATCTGGACCCGGTGTACCGCGATGCCTACGGCTTGCCGCTGTTGCGGATGACGTTCGACTGGCAGGAAAACGACATCAAGATGAACCGGTTCATGGTCGAGAAAATGGGCAAGATCGCCGAAGCGATGAGCCCCAAGGCCATTGCCGTATTGGGCAAGAAGGTTGGCGATCACTTCAACACCGCGTCTTACCAGACCACCCACCTCAACGGTGGCGCGATCATGGGCACCCATCCGAAAACCAGCGCCGTGAACCGTTACTTGCAGAGCTGGGACGTACACAACGTTTTCGTCCCCGGAGCGTCAGCTTTCCCACAAGGTCTGGGCTACAACCCTACCGGCCTGGTGGCAGCGTTGACCTACTGGTCGGCCCGGGCGATCCGCGAGCAGTACCTGAAAAACCCCGGCCCGCTGGTTCAGGCTTAAGGAGCGATGACCATGAAAGCACTTGTTATCGCGACCCTGGCGCTGCTCGGCTGTGGCTCGATCAACGCCGCAGGAATTGATCAAAACCTGATCAAACAAGGCGAGTACCTGGCTCGTGCCGGCGACTGCGTAGCCTGCCACACAGCCAAGGACGGCAAGCCCTTCGCCGGTGGTCTGCCGATGGAAACGCCGATCGGGACGATCTTCTCCACCAATATCACGCCGGATAAAACCGGCTTGGGTGACTACAGCTTTGAGGATTTCGACAAAGCCGTGCGCCATGGCGTCGTCAAAAACGGTAGTACGTTGTACCCGGCGATGCCCTATCCGTCCTACGCTAGCGTCAACGAAACCGACATGAAAGCCTTGTACGCCTACTTCATGCACGGCGTGGTGCCTGTCGCTCAGGAGAACAAGGACAGCCACATCCCCTGGCCTTTGAGCATGCGCTGGCCCCTTGCGGGCTGGCGCTGGATGTTTGCCCCGGCCGTGGCGGACTACAAAGCGGCACCCGGCGAAGATGCCGTGGTCAGTCGTGGGGCTTATCTGGTGGAAGGCCTCGGACATTGCGGCGCATGCCATACGCCACGAGCCCTGACCATGCAGGAAAAAGCCCTGAACTCAGGTGAGGGCAGTACATTTCTGTCAGGCAGTGCGCCACTGGAAGGCTGGATCGCGAAAAGTCTGCGCGGCGATTACAAAGACGGCCTCGGCAGCTGGAGCGAAGAACAATTGGTGCAGTTTCTCAAGACCGGTCGCAGCGATCGCAGCGCGGTGTTTGGCGGCATGAGTGATGTGGTGACACACAGCATGCAGTACATGACCGACAACGATCTGACCGCAATTGCCCGCTACCTCAAGTCCTTACCAGCGAATGATCCCAAGGATCAGCCGCACCAGTACGACAAACAGGTCGCACAAGCGCTGTGGAACGGGGACGACAGCAAGCCCGGCGCTTCGGTGTACATCGACAACTGCGCGGCCTGCCACCGTACCGATGGCCATGGCTACACCAAAGTGTTCCCGGCGCTGGCAGGCAACCCGGTGTTGCAGTCGGAGGATCCGACGTCGCTGATTCACATCGTGCTCAAGGGCGGTACGCTGCCGGCGACTCATACGGCGCCTTCGACCTTTACCATGCCGGGGTTCGCCTGGCGTTTGTCGGATCAGGAAGTGGCGGATGTGGTGAGTTTCATCCGCAGCAGCTGGGGCAACGGCGGCTCGCCGGTCAAGGCGAGCGAGGTGGCGAACCTGCGCACGGATGATATGAAGACCACGTCGAGCGATGACCTAGGGCAAGTCACCCAGAAGAACTGACTGCCCAGCGGCACTAGCCAGATGAATAACGCCTCTATACTGTATATAAAAACAGTACAGAGGCGTTTTCATGTCCACCCCTCTTCCCCCGCGCGGCCGCGGCACCGCCACCAACCCGCACAACCGCTTCGCGCCGAATCGCTCGGTGGCCGAGGATGACGGCTGGTATCAGGAAGCGCCGATCACCCAAGGCACCGAGGTGCGCATCGAAACGGCGAAAACCATCATCACTCGCAACAACTCGCCGGATTTACCCTTCGATCGTTCGATCAATCCCTATCGCGGCTGCGAGCACGGCTGCATCTATTGCTACGCGCGGCCCAGCCATGCGTATTGGGACATGTCGCCAGGGCTGGATTTCGAAACCAAGCTGATCGCCAAGACCAACGCCGCCGATGTGCTGGAAGAACAGCTGTCCAAGCGCGGCTATCAATGTGCGCCGATCAATCTGGGCTCCAATACGGACCCTTATCAGCCGATCGAACGCGAACACAAAATCACCCGCAAAACCCTCGAAGTGCTGCTGCGTTATCGTCACCCGGTGACCATCATTACCAAGGGCTCGCTGATTCTGCGGGATCTTGACCTGCTGGCCGAACTCGCCGAGCAAAGGCTGGTGGCGGTGATGATCAGCCTCACCACCCTGGACGATGAACTCAAACGCATCCTCGAACCGCGCGCCGCGGCCCCCAAGGCTCGGTTGCGGGCGATCCGCGTGATGCGTGAAGCGGGAATTCCGGTGGGCGTGTTGTGTTCGCCGATGATTCCGATGATCAACGACAGCGAACTCGAAAGCCTGCTGGCCGAGGCACATACCGCCGGTGCTCAGAGTGCGGCCTATATGATGTTGCGCCTGCCTCTGGAAGTTGCGCCGCTGTTCGAAGAATGGCTGGCGGCCCACTATCCTCAGCGTGCCGCACATGTGTTGAGCCTGATTCGTCAGAGCCGTGGCGGCGAGCTCTACGACAGTCGCTTCGGTGCCAGGATGCGCGGCGAAGGGCCGTTTGCCGATCTGCTGGCACAACGATTTGCCAAAACCATCAAACGTCTGGGGCTCAATCGTCGGGAGGGATTCGATCTGGACTGCGACGCCTTCTGTCCGCCGGGTCGCCAGATGTCATTGATATAAGCGCGGTCTTAAACAGGGTCGTTGGCCGATCTGTCGATCAGCCAACGACCCGATGATATGTCACCGGCTCCGCATGTTAACCCTGTAACGATATATCACTCCATCGACTATCAAGCATTATCACGCCCGAACAAACCAGCCCTGGATCCAGTCGCCGATGTTGCCAAAAGTATTCTTGATATCCTGAAAGGCGGTCTTGACCCAAGTAATAACTTTGGACAGCACCTTGGCGAGGAATTCATTGAAAACTCTCGACATTTCACGGAACAGACCGGTTACCAGTTCAGTGAATGTAACAATCGCCTCTTGCGCTGCAGGATGACGCTCGCCAATTTCAATGGCTGAGTCAAAGATCTTGTCGATGTTTTGTGCAGAAAGATGTTTTTCACGCTCGCGTTTCAGGTTCATTTTTTGTTTGAACGCCTCAGTCGCTCCAGGCGTGACGCCCTCATTGCTCAAGGCCTGGGCATCATTAATGATACTGACCTCCATATTTTTGTTCTGCTCTTCGGCCAACTTCTGCGACATGGCCTTCAATGCTTCAATTTCAAGAGCGGCTTCAGGGCTTACATCACTGGCACCATTGACAGTCGACATGGTAATACCACGCGAGACAATAGTTGCAGTGTTAATATCTGTATCGTTACTCGTCTGAATGACACCCATATGTGGTGCAATGGCTGCCCGACCAGTCAGCCTGGCTTTGTGATAAGCCCGCAGACTATTCATGGCTTGTACGAAATGGCTCATTAGTTAAATCCTTTTAGTTGGCTAGTTAGTTATTCAAGTGTCTCAGCACTCGAGTTTCAGACTAATGCATCTTGCAAAAAACAACAGACTTTAAAAGTTTCACCTGATGTCAAAACAACAACTAAGAACAGCAATCAGCATTAAATAAAACCACTTTAGTTCTTCAATCCCGCAGTCATGGGGCCATCAATGATGATGCAGGCGAAACGACCGACGGTAAGCCGCTCGGATCTCTGGAACCATCGTTCCAGAGCCTTTGATTCAGTTTCAGTTAAGAATTCGCGACTATGGTGAAGGCGCTCCCATCGCATGGGAGTGACAGTTCATCGCCACAAGAGTTTTCGGATCAAATATCAGCCCATAGGCACGGTAAACTCCGACATACTCCCCTAATGCGCCAAAGAGGATGAATCATGAGTGACAAGGATAAACAGCCGTTGGCTGCGTCGGCTTCAGCCCAACCGCAGGCGGAAACCGCCGATGCAGCGCTGCAGCATATCGTTGACGGCTTTTTGCATTTTCATCACGAAGTTTTTCCTCAGCAGGAAGAACTCTTCAAAAAACTCGCCACGGCCCAGAGCCCCAGAGCGATGTTCATCGCCTGCGCCGATTCGCGCATCGTTCCTGAGTTGATCACCCAAAGCGCCCCCGGCGACCTGTTCGTGACCCGTAACGTCGGCAACGTTGTGCCGCCTTATGGGCAAATGAACGGCGGTGTTTCCACGGCAATCGAATACGCAGTACTGGCCCTCGGCGTGCAGCACATCATCATCTGCGGGCACTCCGACTGTGGCGCGATGCGCGCAGTGCTCAACCCGCAAAGCCTGGAAAAAATGCCGACGGTCAAAGCCTGGCTGCGTCATGCCGAAGTGGCAAAAACCATGGTCCAGGAAAACTGCCATTGCGCTGACGAAAACGAAAGCATGCACGTCCTCACCGAGGAGAATGTGATCGCTCAGCTGCAACATTTGCGCACGCACCCGTCGGTGGCCTCGCGTATGGCCAATGGTCAGCTGTTTATCCATGGTTGGATCTACAACATCGAAACCAGCGAAATCAGAGCTTACGACGCGGACAAGGGTTGTTTCCTGCCGCTCGATGGCAGCCATCCGATTCCGGTGGCGACGCCCAAAGCGCGCTTCTAAATCCTCCTAAATCCCAGTGTGGTTTAGCCAAGGCTGCCGATCAGGCAGCCTGGCTTCGCCACGCCTGAAGAAAACTTCGGGAGAGTCACCATGCGTGCTGCTCAACTCAAAGCTGTTCTGCCACGGGAGCTGCTGGCGTCCGTGGTTGTGTTTCTCGTCGCCCTGCCCTTGTGCATGGGCATCGCCATCGCCTCGGGGCTACCGCCGTCCAAAGGCTTGATCACCGGGATCATCGGTGGCCTGGTGGTGGGCTGGATTGCCGGTTCGCCACTGCAAGTCAGCGGCCCGGCGGCCGGTTTGGCTGTTCTGGTGTTCGAACTGGTGCGCCAGCACGGCATCGACATGCTCGGGCCAATCCTGCTGCTGGCCGGTTTTCTGCAACTGGTGGCCGGGCGTTTGAAACTGGGCTGTTGGTTTCGGGTCACGGCGCCTGCGGTGGTGTATGGCATGCTCGCCGGGATTGGCGTGTTGATCGTGCTGTCACAGGTGCATGTGATGCTCGACTCCGTGCCCAAGCCCTCGGGGCTGGATAATCTGGCAGCCTTCCCGGCGGCGGTCGGCCAGGCCTTGCCCTCCTTGGGCTGGCAAGCCGGTTTGCTCGGGCTGTCGACGATTGCGGTGATGTGGTTGTGGGAGAAATTCCGCCCCCATTCCCTGCGCTTCATTCCCGGCGCACTGCTGGGTGTGGGCCTGGCGACCGTCGCCAGCCTGATGCTCGCCTTGCAGGTCAAACGAGTGGAAGTCCCAGCCAACCTGGCGGAAGCCATCGACTGGCTGAAACCTGCAGATTTACTCAACCTGGCTGATCCGACACTGCTAATCGCCGCATTTGCCGTGGCGTTTATCGCCAGCGCCGAAACCCTGCTCTCGGCCGCTGCGGTGGACCGCATGCACAGCGGCCAGCGCTCGGACTTCGACCGGGAATTGTCGGCTCAAGGCGTCGGCAACATGCTCTGTGGTCTGCTCGGCGCACTGCCAATGACCGGCGTGATCGTGCGCAGTTCGGCCAACGTCCAGGCCGGCGCCACCACGCGAATGTCGACGATCTTCCATGGCCTGTGGCTGCTGGCTTTCGTGTTGCTGCTGTCCAGCGTGCTGCAAAGCATCCCGGTGGCGAGCCTGGCGGGCGTTCTGGTTTACACCGGTTTCAAACTGGTCGATCTCAAGGCCTTTCGCGGTCTGGGCCGTTATGGGCGGATGCCGATGTTCACCTACGCGGCAACAGCTCTGGCGATCATCTTCACCGACCTGCTGACCGGCGTGCTGATCGGCTTCGGCCTGACCCTGGCCAAACTGGCCTGGAAGGCTTCGCGGTTGAAAATCAGCCTGATCGATCTGCCCAAGGACGGCGAAATGGAACTGCGATTGATAGGTGCAGCGACCTTCCTCAAAGTGCCGGCGCTGACCCAAGTGCTGGGGACCATTCCGGCAGGTACGACGGTGCATGTGCCGCTCAATAACTTGAGCTACATCGATCACTCGTGTCTGGAATTGCTGGAGGAATGGGGTCGGGCCAATGCGGCCAAGGGATCAACACTGTTGATTGAAGCGCGGGGGTTGAAGCGCAGGCTGGAAGGGCGATTGCGGACCACGGCGGGCGTCGGCTCCGCAGCCGCTTAAAAAAAATCGCAGCCAATAGGCTGCGATTTTTTTATGGGCAACGAATCAAGCGGCTGGCTGATCCAGCTCCAGGCCTACGCCCAGTTGGCGCGACAGGCACGGCCAGCGCTTCCACGCAGCGCCAGTGTCCGGGCTGTTGAGTTTCTCACGGTAGGCTTCCACCGATTCCAGCGCGAAACTGTCTTCGTTGAGCATCTCGTCCACGGCGTGATGCACCGCCTCATCCAGTTGGTTGGCGAACTCCTCACCTATCAGCTGGTGAGCAATCAGGTTGGCAACAGTCGTGTCCAGTGGGATCAGCGGCTGGCCAAAATGCTTGATGTACAGGTCATTGACCTCTTCGACCAGGCGGTGCGCCAGATAGGCTTCGTCCAGCAGGCTGTCCAGACCGACATGACCGGCCATGATGGCCGGCGGCTGAAGGAAAAACTGCTCGGCGATTTTCAGCACCGGTTTGATCTGTGATTCGATACCCGCTTCCCTGGCGACTTCATTGGCTGCATCCAGCAGGTCCGGCACTTGCTCTATATACGCGGCCACAAAACGCGTCATCACGCCGTTGGCGTCGACATCCGGCAATTGGATGGCGGAGTGAAGGTGTGGCAGTTGGGTTTCCAGCTGACGAGTCAGCAGGCCGGTTTCGGCTTCATGTTGTTGGGCTTTTTGGATCTGCTCGCGCAATGCGGCGGTGTTCATGAAAACTCCAGGAAACAAAGGCAATGAAATAGGGAAGACATAACTTAGCTGGCATACGAAAAATGCTAAGACTCATTTGTCATAATTATTTCATCCTTGAGACATCAAAGTTATATCGATTTGCCACCACTCGTCTGCATCCTTCTCCATTCGTGACATAGAACGCAAGTCCCAGCTGTTTCAGATGATTTACGCCATCACGTTGCGAGGTGGCAGTCGCTGTCTATACTCGGGTGGGAATGGAGTTAGCTGATGACGCCCGACTGCACACGCAGCAAGGCTCGGCGATTCAAGTTCGTAGTCTGAAAAAGCCGCTCCCTTGCCGCAGGTGAAAGCCGGCGGGATAACAAGAACGATAAGGGGAACCCGCAATGATGCGACATCCACATGTCTGGATGGGCCTCCTGTTGTGGTCGATTTTCAGTCAGGCACAAGCGGCCTGGACTGTGAATATGGCGCCTGGAGCGACTGAAATCAGTCACGCAGTATTTGACCTGCACATGACCATTTTCTGGATCTGTGTAGTGATCGGCATCATCGTCTTCGGCGCCATGTTCTGGTCGATGATTCTCCACCGCCGCTCGACCGGGCAGGTGGCCGCAAAATTTCATGAAAGCACCACCGTTGAAATCCTCTGGACCATCGTGCCCTTCCTGATCCTGGTGGCCATGGCGGTTCCCGCGACTGCAACCCTGATCAAGATGTACGACGCCAGTGAGCCGGATATCGATATCCAGGTCACCGGCTATCAGTGGAAGTGGCACTACAAATACCTGGGCCAGGACGTTGAGTTCTTCAGCAACCTGACCACGCCCGCCGATCAGATCCATAACAAGGAAGCCAAGGGCGAGCACTACTTGCTTGAAGTCGATAAGCCTTTGGTGCTGCCGATCGGCGCCAAAGTGCGCTTCCTGGTGACTTCCGCCGACGTCATCCACTCCTGGTGGGTGCCGGCCTTTGCGGTCAAGCGCGATGCGATTCCGGGGTTCGTCAACGAAGCCTGGACCCGTGTCGACAAGCCCGGCCTCTATCGCGGTCAATGCGCCGAATTGTGCGGCAAGGACCACGGCTTCATGCCGATCGTGGTCGAGGTCAAGGAAAAGGCCGATTACGAAAAATGGCTGGCCGAGCGCAAGGCTGAAGCCCTGCAGCTCAAAGAGCTGACCAGCAAGGAATGGACCCTCGACGAGCTCAAAGAGCGCGGCGACAAGATCTATCACACCACCTGCGTCGCCTGTCACCAGGCCGAAGGTCAGGGCCTGCCGCCGATGTTCCCGGCGCTCAAGGGCTCGAAAATCGCTACCGGACCGAAAGAAGGTCACCTGAGCATTGTCTTCCACGGCAAGCCCGGCACCGCCATGGCGGCGTTCGGCAAGCAGCTCTCGGAAGTCGATATCGCAGCGGTCGTGACCTACGAACGTAACGCCTGGGGCAACAACAAAGGCGACATGGTCACCCCTAAAGAAGTGCTGGAGCTGAAACAGGCGGAAAGCAAATGACCCGGTCTATTGCGCACGTAAGGAACCAGTCGGGGCATCGCGCCCCGGCCTGCCCAGCCCATCTGTTTGCAGGAGACAGGACATGACTGCTGTCGTCGATGACCATGTTCATACCGGCACCGCCCACGCCCACGGCCCCGCCAAAGGCCTGATGCGCTGGGTGCTGACCACCAACCACAAGGATATCGGCACGCTGTACCTGTGGTTCGCGTTCTCCATGTTCTTGCTCGGGGGCTCGTTTGCGATGGTGATTCGCGCCGAGTTGTTCCAGCCGGGCCTGCAAATCGTCCAGCCGGAATTCTTCAACCAGATGACCACCATGCACGGTCTGGTGATGGTCTTCGGTGCGGTGATGCCGGCCTTCGTCGGCCTCGCCAACTGGATGATCCCGTTAATGATCGGCGCGCCGGACATGGCGCTGCCACGGATGAACAACTTCAGCTTCTGGCTGTTGCCGGCGGCGTTCATCCTGCTGGTATCGACCCTGTTCACCCCCGGCGGTGGACCGAACTTCGGCTGGACGTTCTACGCCCCGCTGTCGACGACCTACGCACCGGAAAGCGTGACCTTCTTCATCTTTGCCATCCACTTGATGGGGATCAGTTCGATCATGGGTGCGATCAACGTGATCGCCACCATCCTCAACCTGCGCGCCCCCGGCATGACGCTGATGAAAATGCCGCTGTTCGTCTGGACCTGGCTGATTACCGCGTTCCTGCTGATCGCGGTGATGCCGGTACTGGCCGGCTGCGTGACGATGATGCTGATGGACATCCACTTCGGCACCAGCTTCTTCAGTGCCGCCGGTGGCGGTGACCCGGTATTGTTCCAGCATGTGTTCTGGTTCTTCGGTCACCCCGAGGTGTACATCATGATCCTGCCGGCCTTCGGTGCCGTCAGCTCGATCATTCCGGCCTTTTCGCGCAAGCCGCTGTTTGGCTACACCTCGATGGTCTATGCGACGGCGAGTATCGCGTTCCTGTCGTTCATCGTCTGGGCGCACCACATGTTCGTGGTCGGCATTCCGTTGGTGGGCGAGTTGTTCTTCATGTACGCCACGTTGCTGATCGCGGTGCCGACCGGCGTGAAGGTGTTCAACTGGGCCAGCACCATGTGGCAAGGCTCGCTGACCTTCGAGACACCGATGCTGTTTGCGGTGGCGTTCGTGATCCTGTTCTCCATCGGCGGTTTCTCCGGGTTGATGCTGGCCATCGCCCCGGCGGACTTCCAGTACCAGGACACCTACTTTGTGGTCGCGCACTTCCACTACGTACTGGTGCCGGGGGCGATCTTCGGGATCTTCGCCTCGGCCTACTACTGGATGCCGAAATGGACCGGCCACATGTACGACGAAACCCTGGGCAAGCTGCACTTCTGGCTCTCGTTCATCGGCATGAACATGGCGTTCTTCCCGATGCACTTCGTGGGGCTGGCGGGCATGCCGCGGCGGATTCCCGACTACAACCTGCAATTCGCCGACTTCAACATGGTGTCGTCGATCGGTGCGTTCATGTTCGGCGCCACGCAGATCTTCTTCCTGTTTATCGTGATCAAGACCATCCGTGGTGGCCCGCCAGCACCGGCCAAACCGTGGGATGGGGCCGAAGGTCTGGAATGGAGCATCCCGTCACCGGCGCCGTATCACACCTTCACCACGCCGCCGGAAGTGAAATGAACAGCCTTGCCTTTGTGGGAGCGAGCGTATGTGGCGAGGGAGCTTGTCGGATCGCCGCACCGTCCCGCTCGGCTGCGAAGCAGACGCAAAGCTTTTGGGGCCGCTTCGCGCCCCAGCGGGAGCAAGCTCCCTCGCCACAAAGGCCCGCTCCTACAGGGTTATGCGTAGAGGTTGGAAGTCATGGCTGACTCTATTTCGTTGAAAAAACTGGTCACGCGCCTGCTGCTGGTGGTGGTGGCGATGTTTGTCTTTGGGTTTGCCCTGGTGCCGATCTACGACGTGATGTGCAAGGCGTTCGGCATCAACGGCAAGACCGGCGGGCAGTACGAGGGCGAACAAACGGTCGATACCTCGCGGCAGGTCCGCGTGCAGTTTCTGTCGACCAATTCCGCCGACATGTCCTGGGACTTCTACCCCAAGGGCGACGAACTGGTGGCGAACCCGGGGGCGGTGAACGAGATGATTTTCATCGCCCATAACCCGACCGACCGCCCGATGAGTGCCCAGGCAGTTCCGAGCATCGCGCCCAGCGCCGCGGCGGCGTACTTCCACAAGACCGAATGTTTCTGCTTTACCCAGCAAGTGCTGCAGCCCGGTCAACGGATCGAGATGCCGGTACGTTTCATCGTTGACCGTGACATGCCCAAGGATGTGAAGCACCTGACGCTGTCCTACACGCTGTTCGATATCACCGCCCGACATCCACCGGTGGCTGTAAATACTGGCGGCTGAGCGTGCCCGATAAGGAGAACAATAAATGGCAACTCATGAACACTATTACGTACCGGCCCAAAGCAAATGGCCGATCATTGCCACGGTCGGTATGTTCGTCACCGTGTTCGGCCTGGCCACCTGGTTCAACGACCTGAAGGCGGCGCGGCCGGAGTCCCACGGCCCGCTGATCTTTTTCGTCGGCGGCCTGCTGGTGGCCTACATGCTGTTCGGCTGGTTCGGTACGGTGATCAAGGAAAGCCGCCAGGGGTTGTACAGCGCACAGATGGATCGCTCGTTCCGCTGGGGCATGAGCTGGTTCATCTTCTCGGAGGTGATGTTCTTCATCGCGTTCTTCGGCGCGCTGTTTTATGTGCGTAACATTTCCGGCCCGGCGCTTGGGGGTGAAGGAGCCAAAGGCCTCGCTCATATGCTCTGGCCGAACTTCCAGTTTGCATGGCCATTGCTGCATACCCCTGACCCGAAACTCTTTCCGCCGCCCAAAGAAGTCATCAGCCCCTGGGGCCTGCCGCTGCTCAATACCGTTCTGCTGGTGAGTTCCAGCGTCACCGTGACCATCGCTCACCACGCCTTGAAGAAAGGTCATCGCGGCGCGCTGAAAATCTGGCTGGCACTCACCGTGTTATTGGGCTGCGCGTTCCTCAGTTTTCAGGCCGAAGAATACATACATGCCTACCACGAACTGGGCCTGACGCTCGGTTCGGGCATCTACGGCGCGACCTTCTTCATGCTCACCGGCTTCCACGGCGCCCACGTGACCATCGGCACCATCATCCTGTTTGTGATGTTGATGCGGATCATGCGCGGGCACTTCGACGCCGATCATCAGTTCGCGTTTGAAGCGGCGAGTTGGTACTGGCACTTCGTGGACGTGGTGTGGATCGGTCTTTTCGTTTTCGTCTACGTGCTCTGAGGCTTACCAAGGTGCGTGTGACACCAACTGGCCGCTGAAAAAACCCCAGGCAATCAAGCCGACGGTAATGGCGGCCAGCGCAACACGAACACTCAAGGCAATGACGAGGCGGTTCGAGCTGCTGTCGTCCTTGACCAGAAAAAACAGGCCGCTGAACAGGCTGACAACCGTGGCAATCAGCATCAGGACGATGGCTGCTTTGAGCATGGTGAGACTCCGGGGGAAAGGCGATGCACTTGAGTATAGCTATCGCGACTACCGACTTTCTGGCGACGCCATGAAGCGTTTCCGGCCGGGCATCGTGCCGACCCTGGTGGTCGCAGTGTTGTTGCCCATGCTGGTGTCACTCGGGTTCTGGCAATTGAGCCGGGGCGCAGAGAAAAGCGCGCTGCTGCAAAGTTACACCCAGCGCCGTGCCGCCGAACCAATGGCCAGCACCGAGCTGCAACACACCGCAGATCCGGCCTTCCGCCGGGTTCGTTTGCACGGCCAGTTCGATGCCGCCCACAGCCTGTTGCTGGATAACCGTCAGCGTGGCGGCAAGGTTGGCGTCGAACTGCTGCAACCGTTTCAGGATCAGGCGACCGGCCTCTGGCTGCTGGTCAATCGCGGCTGGCTGCCATGGCCGGATCGCCGCACCCCACCGCAATTCACCACACCGACCCAGGCCTTGAGTCTTGATGCCTGGGTCTACGTCTCCCCCGGCGCCACTTTCCAGTTGCACGCCGACCCGAACACCACGACCTGGCCACAACTGATCACCGCGGTCGAACCGGCCAGGCTCTGGACGGCGCTGGATCGCGAAGGTTTTGCCTACGAATTACGCGCAGAAAGCGGTCCCGCGACTTACCAGGCTGACTGGCCGGTAGTCGCCATGGGACCGGAAAAACACCTGGCTTATGCCGTGCAGTGGTTCGCCATGTCGATCGCCCTGTTCGGCCTCTATCTCTATCTCGGCTGGCACAACGCAAAGGAGAAACACCATGGGAGCGGCCATGAATCCACCCAGCATGTCTGAGGCGAAAACGCCGGCGAGTCGGCGTAAAGGTCGCTTGCAGTTGCTGCTGATCCTGCTTGGGGTGATCGGTCCGATGATCCTCGCCACCGGCATGTACAAATTACAGTTCTGGGTGCCGGAAGGTCGCAGCTATCACGGCGAACTGATCGGCAACGGCCAGACCCGCGCCGACCTCGGCGTGCAGGCGCAGGAGGATCGCTGGCAGATACTGGTGACCGCGCCCAAGGATTGCTCGGTGGACTGCCAGCAACTGGTGTACCTGGCGCGGCAGATCCAGATCGGCCTCGGCCGTGATGCCGGGCGCGCCAGTCATGCCTTGGCCGTGGCACAACCGCTGAGCAGCGAGTACGACGCCAAGCTCACGCGCGAGTATCCTCAATTGCAGCGCTATCCACTGAGCCTGACCGACTTCCAGAAAACTGCCGGCGACAAAGCTGTGCCGCAGCTGTGGATCATCGACCCTCACGGCAATCTGGTGCTGCGCTACGACCCGACGGTGAAGGGTAAGGATCTGCTCAACGACCTGCGCCATTTGCTGAAACTGTCGAACATCGGATAAGGGCATCGTCATGGCCAAACCTGGATTTCGCCTCGCGTTGTTTGCCACCTTGCTGGCACTGATTGTGGTGTTGCTCGGCGCCTACACCCGCCTGACCCACGCCGGGCTCGGCTGCCCGGACTGGCCGGGTTGCTATGGGTTTATCAGCGTGCCAAAAAGCGAAGTTCAATTGGCCCATGCCGAACTGCATTTTCCCGACGCTCCCGTCGAAGCCCATAAGGGCTGGAACGAAATGGTTCACCGCTACTTCGCCGGCACGCTGGGGCTGTTGATCTCGGTGCTGGCGGGTCGCGCCTGGGTCCATCGTCGTCATCCGGGGCAACCGGTGAAGTTGCCGTTGTTCCTGCTCGCCGTGGTGTTCGCCCAGGCAGCGTTCGGTATGTGGACGGTGACGCTCAAGCTCTGGCCGCAAGTGGTCACCGGGCATTTACTCGGTGGTTTTGCGACGTTGAGTCTGTTGTTTTTGCTGACCTTGCGATTGTCCGGCGTGTTGCCGGCGCTGACCGTGCCACGGCGTTTGCAGTACTGGGCAACCGCCGGGTTGCTGCTGGTGATCCTGCAAATAGCCTTGGGTGGGTGGGTCAGTTCCAACTACGCAGCGGTGGCCTGTATCGACTTCCCGACCTGTCATGGGCAATGGCTGCCGCCCGCGGACTTCGCCAACGGTTTTCACCTGACCCAACACATCGGCCCCAATTACCTCGGCGGGCAACTGGACAGTGATGCCCGCACCGCGATTCATGTGACTCACCGCATCGGCGCATTGTTAGTGACGCTGGTGCTGATCGGGTTGGCGTGGCAATTGAAGGTGGTCGGCATGACGCGCCTGGCCGGGCTGGTACTGATTGCACTCGCCGCACAAATCACCCTCGGCATCAGCAATGTGCTGTTTCACCTTCCACTGCCAGTGGCCGTCGCGCATAACGCGGGCGGCGCGGCACTGTTGCTGACGATGGTGCTGGTCAATTATCACGCGCGAACCAGTCTGGTTCGGGTCAAGCAGCAACCCCCTGCGCGCTGGCGGTTCAGCCCGCGCAAACACTCAGCCGGGCCCATAACTATAAAAGGAGAGATGCCATGGCGACTCTGATCGGCGCACGTCACAGTCAGGCGATCTGGCGTGACTACCTGGAGCTGACCAAGCCGAAAGTGGTGGTGCTGATGCTCATCACCTCACTGGTGGGGATGTTCCTCGCGACCCGCGCCGGGGTGCCGTGGACGGTGCTGGTGTTCGGCAATCTGGGGATTGCCTTGTGTGCCGGTGGTGCGGCAGCCGTCAATCATGTGGTGGACCGACGCATCGATGCGGTCATGGCCCGCACGCACAAACGTCCCTTGGCCGAAGGTCGAGTGTCACCGGCGGCCGCGCTGACGTTTGCCTTGGTATTGGCGGTGCTTGGGCAAGCCGTACTGCTGGCCTTCACCAATCCACTGACGGCCTGGCTGACCCTGGCCTCGCTGCTCGGCTATGCGGTGGTCTACACCGGTTTCCTGAAACGCGCGACGCCGCAAAACATCGTCATCGGCGGACTGGCCGGCGCCGCCCCGCCGCTGCTCGGCTGGACCGCCGCCACCGGTCATGTCAGCGCCGAACCACTGCTGCTGGTGCTGATTATCTTCGCCTGGACCCCACCGCACTTTTGGGCGCTGGCCATTCACCGCAAAGAGGAATACGCCAAGGCCGATATTCCGATGCTGCCGGTGACCCATGGCGAGCACTACACCAAGGTCCACATCCTGCTTTATACCTTTGCGCTGCTGGCCGTCAGCCTGATGCCGTACGTGATCCACATGAGCGGCATGCTCTACCTGATTTGCGCGCTGGGACTGGGCGCGAGGTTTCTGCAATGGGCCGTGGTGCTGTACCGTGGCACTCGGCCGCACGCGGCGATCAACACGTTCAAGTACTCTATTTACTACTTGTTCCTGCTGTTTATCGCGCTGCTCGTAGACCACTACTTACTGTTGAACCTATGACTCGAACCCAGAAAACCGTCTTCATCCTTGTCGCCCTGATCGCGCTGGTCCTGGGCCTGACCATCAACAAAGTGCTGTCCGGCAAAGGCCAGGGCGACCCGACGGCGCTGATCGATGCCGGGATCATTCTGCTACCGCAAAGCCGCAACCTGCCGGACTTGACGATGACCGATCAGGACGGCAAGCCGGTGGCGATCAACGAGCTGAAAGACAAATGGTCGCTGCTGTTCTTCGGCTACACCTTCTGCCCGGACATCTGCCCGACCACCCTCGCCCAGCTGCGCCAGATCAAAAGCGAACTGCCGCCAGAGGCTGTGGCCAGGTTGCAGATCATTCTGGTCAGCGTCGACCCGAATCGCGACACACCCAATCAGCTCAAACAGTACCTGGGCTACTTCGATCCGCAGTTCCAAGGGCTGACGGCTTCGTCGGTTGAAGACATTCAGAAACTGGCCAACGCGGTGAGCATTCCGTTCATTCCGGCGGACACCAGCAAGCCAAACTACACCGTCGATCACAGCGGCAACCTGGCAGTGATCGGGCCGGACGGAACGCAACGTGGGTTCATTCGCGCACCGCTGAACAACGTGAAATTGGTGGCACAGTTGCCGGTGATGCTTACCCGCAAATAATTAACACCGCATACCCCCTGTAGGAGTGAGCCTGCTCGCGATAGCGGTCTGACCTTCAACATCAATGTTGGCAGTGATGGCGCTATCGCGAGCAGGCTCACTCCTACAGGGGACGGTGTTTCAGGCATAAAAAAATGGGGCGCATTCAATGCGCCCCATTTTTCGTTACTGCTTCGAATCAGAACGCCGGCACGACCGCGCCTTTGTACTTCTCGAGGATGAAGGCTTTCACTTCCGGGCTGTGCAGGGCAGCAATCAGCTTCTTCATCGCTTCGCTGTCCTTGTCGTCTGGACGGGCAACGAGGATGTTCACGTAAGGCGAGTCGCTGCCTTCGATGACCAGCGCGTCCTTGGACGGGTCAAGTTTGGCTTCCAGCGCGTAGTTGGTGTTGATCAGCGCCAGGTCGACCTGGGTCAGCACGCGCGGGATGGTCGCGGCTTCCAGTTCACGGAATTTCAGGTCCTTGGTGTTCTCGGTGATGTCCTTCACGGTCGCCAGGATGTTGTTCGAATCCTTCAACTTGATCAGGCCAGCCTTGGCCAGCAGCAACAGCGCACGGCCGCCGTTGGTGGCGTCGTTCGGGATAACCACGTTGGCGCCGCCTGGCAGCTCGGTCAGTGCTTTGTACTTGCTGGAGTAAGCGCCCAGCGGTTCCAGGTGTACCCCGGCAACGGCGACCAGGTTGGTGCCCTTGGCCTTGTTGAATTCATCGAGGTATGGCTGGTGCTGGAAGAAGTTGGCGTCCAGACGTTTTTCGGCTACCTGCACGTTCGGCTGGATGTAGTCGGTGAAGACTTTGACCTTCAGGTCCACGCCTTCTTTGGCCAGCGCCGGTTTCACGAATTCGAGGATTTCTGCGTGCGGGACCGGGGTGGCCGCGACGGTCAGGGTTTCATCGGCCTGAGCAGAAAACGCTGCAACGGCTGCGAGCGCTACGAGTATTTTTTTCATTCAGCTAACTCCTTGTGGGTACTCGCTTGCGACGCCTGAATTTAGCGCCTGCCAGCGAATGGCCGGCTCAATTGTCATTTACGGGAAAAGTGGACAACCAACTTGTCGCCAACGGTTTGCAGAACCTGAACGATCACCAGCAGCAACATCACCGTCACGACCATCACATCAGGCTGGAAACGCTGGTAACCGAAACGGATCGCCAGGTCGCCCAAACCACCCGCGCCGACCACACCTGCCATCGCCGTGTAGGACACCAGTGTAATGGCTGTCACCGTAATCGCGGCGAAGATGCCAGGGCGGGCTTCCGGCAGCAAGGCATTGGTGATGATCTGCCGCGTCGTCGCGCCCATGGCCTGGGTCGCCTCGATGATGCCGCGATCCACTTCACGCAGGGCGGTTTCCACCAGCCGCGCGAAGAACGGCGTAGCGCCCACCACCAGCGGTGGAATCGCACCGGCGACACCGAGGGACGTACCGGTGATCAACACCGTGAACGGAATCATCACGATCAGCAGAATGATGAACGGCAGCGAACGCAGGATGTTCACCACCAGTGACAGCATCGCGTAGACGCCTTTGGCTTCCAGCAACTGACGCGGGCTGCAGAGGAACAACAGCACGCCCAGGGGCAGGCCAAGCAAAACGGTGAACAACAGCGAACCGAAGAGCATGAGGAAGGTGTCGCCGGTAGCCAACCAGATTTCGAACCAGTCGATATTGACGAAGAAACTTGTCAGGACTTCCATCAGCGCAGCACCTCCATATGGACGTCAGCTGCAGTGAAGCGGGCGAACGCCGCTTCCATGTCGCCACCGGTAACGGCCAGGGTCAACTGCCCGTAGGGCACGTCTTTGATTCGGTCGATACGACCGGCCAGGATGCTGTAGTCCACACCCGTTTCACGAGCGACGGTGCCCAGTAGCGGTGCGTAGGTCGCTTCGCCCTGGAACGTCAGACGCACGATGCGGCCTGGAACGTGAGCGAAGTCGTCGCGCTGCTCGCTTTCATCGATCTGCTCGTCTTCTTGCACGAAGCGCTTGGTGGTCGGGTGCTTCGGATGCAGGAACACCTCGGCGACCGAACCTTGCTCGACGATCACGCCAGCGTCCATCACCGCAACCTGGTCGCAGACCCGGCGGATCACGTCCATCTCGTGGGTGATCAACACGATGGTCAGCTTCAGCTCGCGATTGATCTCGGCCAGCAATTGCAGGACCGACGCAGTGGTCTGCGGGTCCAGTGCGCTGGTGGCTTCGTCGCACAGCAGGATTTTCGGCTTGGTCGCCAGGGCGCGGGCGATGCCGACGCGCTGCTTCTGGCCACCGGACAATTGCGCCGGGTACTTTTTGGCATGGTCGGACAGGCCGACCCGCTTCAGCAATTCGGCCACACGCCGGTCAATCTCGCTGCGCGACAGTTCACCGGCCAGGGTCAGTGGCAGCGCGACGTTGTCGGCCACGGTCTTGGACGCCAGCAAGTTGAAGTGCTGGAAAATCATCCCGACTTGCTGACGGAAACGTCGCAGGCTGTTGGCGTCGAGCGCGGTGACTTCTTCGCCGTCGACGAATATCTTGCCGCCACTGGACTCTTCCAGGCGATTGATCAGACGCAGCAGGGTACTTTTTCCCGCACCGGAATGGCCGATCAGACCGAAGACCTGACCGTTCTCAATCGTCAGACTGGTCGGATGCAGGGCGGGAATATCCTTACCGGCGACGCGGTAGGTTTTGTGGACGTTTTGAAACTCGATCACGTAGCGAACCTTGTGGGGCGCGTTGGAAAAGGGTCAGCGGTTAGCCGGGCGCGCATTTTAGCCTGTCCGTATAGAGGTTATTAGCATTTATTCCGCATTCAACCTTCCATTTGGCAATAACGCGATCAAAGGTTAGAAAAAAGGAACGGCGCAAAACGTCATCAGTCACTAATTAGGCAACTCGAAAACGCCCCCGGTCCGCGCCTGGGGCATTGCTCAAGAGTCCTGGCTACGGCGGGAATCGCAACGAGGAGTTTTGTCTGATGAGTACTAAAAAACCTGCCGCAACCAAAAGCGCACTGGCCGGGACCGATACCCCGGACCGCGCAAACACCAATGCCAAGCTCGACAGCCTGGAACAATTTCGCTCCGACGCCACTGAACAGGCCCTGCGCACCAACCAGGGCGTGAAAGTCTCGGACAACCAGAACACGTTGAAGGCCGGCGCCCGCGGGCCATCGTTGCTGGAAGACTTCATCATGCGTGAAAAGATCACGCACTTTGACCATGAACGCATTCCCGAGCGCATCGTCCACGCCCGCGGCACCGGAGCTCACGGCTACTTCCAGAGCTATGAAGCTCACTCCGTATTGACCAAGGCCGGATTCCTACAAGACCCAAGCCAAAAAACCCCGGTCTTCGTCCGCTTCTCCACGGTGCAGGGCCCTCGTGGGTCGGGCGATACCGTGCGGGACGTACGAGGTTTCGCAGTGAAGTTTTTCACCGACGAAGGCAACTTCGACCTGGTGGGCAACAACATGCCGGTGTTTTTCATTCAGGATGCGATCAAGTTTCCTGACTTCGTGCACGCGGTGAAACCCGAGCCGCACAATGAGATGCCCACCGGCGGTTCAGCTCACGATACCTTTTGGGATTTTGTCTCTCTGGTACCGGAGTCGGCGCACATGGTGATCTGGACCATGTCCGACCGGGCGATCCCGAAAAGCCTGCGCAGCATGCAAGGCTTCGGTGTTCACACCTTTCGCCTGATCAACGCCGAAGGTAAATCGCGCTTCGTCAAATTCCATTGGCGCCCCACTGCCGGGACCTGTTCGCTGGTGTGGGATGAAGCGCAGAAGCTCGCCGGTAAAGACACGGATTACCACCGTCGCGATCTCTGGGAGTCGATCGAAATGGGCGACTACCCGCAATGGGAACTGGGCGTACAGATCATCGAGGAGGAGAACGAACATAAATTCGACTTCGACATCCTCGACCCGACCAAGCTGATTCCGGAAGAACTGGTGCCGATCACCCCGTTGGGCAAAATGACCCTCAACCGCAACCCCGATAACTTCTTCGCCGAAACCGAACAGGTCGCCTTCTGCCCTGGGCATATCGTGCCAGGGATCGACTTTTCCAACGATCCATTGCTGCAAGGTCGGCTGTTTTCCTACACCGATACACAAATCAGCCGACTCGGTGGGCCGAACTTTCACGAAATCCCGATCAACCGCCCGGTGGCGCCGTTCCACAATGGTCAACGGGACGCGTTGCATCGCACCACCATCGACAAGGGCCGCGCGTCCTACGAGCCGAACTCCATTGATAGCGGTTGGCCCAAAGAAACACCGCCGGCAGCCCAGGATGGTGGCTTCGAAAGTTATCCAGAGCGCATCGACGCCAACAAGATCCGTCAGCGCAGCGAATCATTCAGCGACCACTTCTCCCAGGCGCGGCTGTTTTTCCACAGCATGAGCAAGCACGAGCAGGAGCACATCATCTCGGCTTACAGCTTCGAGTTGGGCAAGGTGGAGCGGGAGTTCATCCGCGCGCGTCAGGTGAATGAGATTCTGGCCAACATCGATCTGGAACTGGCCAAGCGCGTGGCGCAGAACCTGGGGTTGCCCGCGCCCAAAGCCGGGACGGTCGAAGTACGCAAAACCTCACTGGATCACTCGCCGGCCCTGAGTCAGGCCAATTTGCTGCCGGCGGATATCAAAACCCGCAAAGTGGCAATCCTGGCAGCCAATGGCGTCGATGGTGCAGCGATTGATGCCATGAAGAAAGCGCTGAAGGCCGAAGGTGCGCACGCCAAACTGCTCGGCCCGACTTCTGCTCCTGTGACCACCGCCGATAGCAAAGTATTGCCGGTCGATGCGTCGATGGAAGGCTTGCCTTCGGTGGCGTTCGACGCGGTGTTTGTGCCCGGTGGCGCGGCGTCGATCAAGGCGTTGAGCACTGACGGCGTGGCGCTGCATTACGTGCTGGAGGCGTACAAGCACTTGAAGGCGATTGCGCTGCAGGGCGAGGCCAAACAGTTGCTGGATGTGTTGAAGCTGGAGGCTGATGCGGGGTTGATCGTGGGCACGGATGCGAAGCTGATCAAACCGTTTTTTGCCGCGATCGGGCAGCATCGGGTGTGGGACAGGGAGGCTAAGGCCAAGACAATTCCGGCCTGAGGTTTTGTATCGATGGCAAGGACGCCTTCGCGAGCAGGCTCGCTCCCACAGTTGACCGGGTTGTTCAAAAGAACGCGGTCAACTGTGGGAGTGAGCCTGCTCGCGATGCTTTTTAAGGCTTGCGAGGACTCAGAACCATCTGCGCCGGCACGCTGCGCAGAATCTGCTTCTCCAGGTTCAGGTCAAAATCCGCATCGAGCCTCTTCACGCGTTTGGTCAGTAACGTGGTCAACCAAGGGAAGTCCTGGGTGCGTGGCGCCTGAATACTCACGTCGCACTGGTAATTCACCACATCGGCGGCGATCGCATCCAGTTGGCGACGAAGCTTGGTCATATCCGTCAGGTTCAACGCAACTGTGGTGCTTTCAGCCGTCGGGTCAATGACCTTGGCCTGTGGCTTGGCTTCGGCAGCCATGAGCGCAGCTTCGGCTCTATCCAGCTCAGCTTTGCGGGCATCAACGATGGCATTGTTGACCCCGCCAGTCAGCGCCGGAGCCTTGGGCATCAACGACCGGGCGCGGCTCAGCGCCGTGGCAGCCGCATTCACATCGCCCTTTTGCAGCACGATCTGACTGCGGCGCAGATAGGCTTCGGCCAGTTGCCGCTGGTATTGCTCAAGGGATTGATCATTCGGCGACTCGGCCTGCAAGGCAGCGAGTTGATCTTCAGCCGTCGCCAGCTCACTGCTGACGAGGCTTTGTTGCAGCTGCGCGATGGCCGCGGCCCGTGCACCGGTAGCCTCGGTGGCCGCCGGTGGCGTGCTTTGGCAAGCGCCCAGTAGCAGCGAAAATGCGACAAGGGGCAGATAACGGGAGGCGAACAGCTTCATTCCTGCGACTCTCTATTTGCGCAAAAAACGAGCAAGTCTACACCCCTCGACGGGGCAGGACAAAACTCAGCAGAAACAGTGCGGCGGCCATCACAACAATCGAAGGGCCTGCCGGGGTGTCCTTGAACCACGACAGCGCCAGCCCGCCACAGACCGCGAGCATACCCAGCAGGCTCGCGCCCAGTGCCATCTGCTCCGGTGACCGGGCGTGACGTTGTGCCGCAGCCGCCGGGATGATCAGCAAGGACGTAATCAGCAACACACCGACGATTTTCATCGCCACCGCGATCACCACCGCGATCAGCAACATCAGGGTCAGGCGCAATGCCGCCACCGGCAGACCTTCAACCCTGGCCAGTTCTTCATGCACCGTGATTGCCAGCAATGGCCGCCACAACGTCACCAGCAAGGCCAGAACGGCCGCGCTGCCGCCGAGTATCCAGGCCAGATCGGTCGGGCTGATCGCCAGCAAGTCGCCGAACAGATAAGCCATCAGGTCGATCCGCACTTCGTGCATGAAGCTTAGTACGACCAAACCCAAAGAGAGCGTGCTCGGTGCGAGAATTCCCAAAAGCGTGTCGGACGCCAGCGGTTGACGCTGTTGCAAGGTCACCAGCAACACCGCCAACAGCAGACAGCCTACGGTGACCGCAACGGTCGGGCTGACATCCAGCAGAAAACCCAGCGCCACGCCGAGCAGCGCTGCATGGGAAAGGGTGTCGCCGAAATAGGCCATGCGCCGCCAGACCACGAACGAACCCAGCGGGCCCGCGACCAATGCCAGGGCCAGACCTGCAAGCAGGGCGTAGAGCAGAAAATCAGCCATGCTTGCAGCTATCTCCGTGAACGTGGGTAGGGGCCGACGAGGCCGCGCTGACCACCGAGCCATGCAAGTCATGGGCGTGGTCGTGATGGTGGTGATAAATCGCCAGGCTTTGTGCGTTCTTTCCGAACAGCTCGACGAAAGCCGGATCGCCGCTGACCTGCTCGGGGTGCCCGGAGCAGCAGACGTGACGGTTGAGGCAGACCACCTGGTCGGTGGTGCTCATCACCAGATGCAGATCGTGGGACACCATCAACACGCCGCAACCGTGGCGGTCACGCAATCGTGTGATCAGGCTATAGAGCTCGGCCTGACCGGCCACATCGACGCCTTGCACCGGTTCGTCGAGCACCAGCAGTTCCGGTTCACGCAGCAATGCCCGGGCCAGCAGTACGCGCTGCATTTCGCCACCGGAAACACTTTGCACTGGGCTGTCGATCACCTGTTCGGCGCCGACTTCCTTGAGTGCCGACAAAGCCATGGCGCGGTCCACGCCCGGCACCAGACGCAAGAAGCGCAGCACCGACAGCGGCAGCGTCGGATCAACGTGAAGTTTTTGCGGCATGTAACCGACCCGCAGTTTCGGCTTGCGCCACACGCTGCCGCTGTCCGGTTTCAACAGACCGAGTACAGCGCGCACCAGCGTGGTCTTGCCGGCGCCGTTAGGGCCGATCAGGGTGACGATCTGCCCGGGCTCGACGCTCAGCTCGATGTTATCCAGCACGTTTTGCCCGGCAAAGGTGACAGCAACCTGCTCGAGGCGGATCAGCGCGTTGCTCATCAAACCCCCTGGCAGCCCGAGCAGAGGCCGACCACTTCAACAGTCTGGCCCTCGACGACAAATCCGACATCCTTGGCGCTACTGATGATCGCGTCGCTGATGGATTTCTGTTCGAGTTCAATGGCGGCGTGGCATTCGCGGCAAATCAGGAACTGGCCCTGGTGGGCGTGTCCCGGGTGATTGCAGCCGACGAAGGCGTTCAGCGAGGAGATGCGGTGTACCAGGCCGTTTTCCAGCAGGAAATCCAGCGCACGGTACACGGTCGGCGGCGCCGCGCGGCGGCCGTCCTGCTCGCTCAGTACCGCGAGAATGTCGTAGGCACCCAACGGCTTGTGGCTTTGCCAGACCAGTTCCAGCACCCGCCGGCGCAGGGCGGTCAGGCGCAGGCCTTGACGTGCGCACAGAGCATCGGCCTCAGACAATGCGCTATGGACGCAATGAGAGTGGTCGTGGGGACGGCTGGCAATCGGTGTTTTAGGCATGAGCGGCGACGAGTTTTGTGAGAGACGTTATTATGTTACCCGTTCTCGCCTCTTCGAGTAGTCATCGTGTCCCGACTTTTTTCTATCTTTGTCGCATTTGCCGCCAGTTTTCTGCTGATCAGTTCAGCTCACGCCGAAGTCAAAGTTCTCACCAGTATCAAGCCTCTACAGCTGATCGCCGCGGCGGTGCAGGACGGTGTGGCGATTCCGGAAGTCTTGCTGCCGCCTGGTGCCTCGCCTCATAACTATGCCTTGCGCCCATCCGACGTACGGAAGGTGCAATCGGTGGATCTGGTTTACTGGATCGGTCCGAGCATGGAAGGTTTCCTGCCCCGCGTGCTGAATGGTCGTACGCTGCCCAGTGTCGCCGTGCAGGATTTACCGGGCCTGAAACTGCGACATTTCGCCGAAGATAGCCACTCCCATGCTGAAGAAGCCGACGAGCATGACCACGATCACCGCCCCGGCAGTCTGGACGCGCACTTGTGGCTTTCGCCGGTCAACGCCCGTGTCATCGCCACAAAAATGGCTGCCGACTTGAGTGCAGCCGATCCGGCCAATGCCGCGCGTTATCAGAGCAACCTCAAGGCGTTCGATGAGCGCCTGGATGCCATGGATCTTCGCTTGAAAGCACGCCTGGCCGGCATCGCGGGCAAACCGTACTTCGTCTTCCACGAGGCCTTCGACTACTTTGAAGACGCCTACGGCCTCAAGCACGCCGGTGTATTCAGCGTCGCCGCCGAGGTCCAGCCCGGCGCCCAGCACGTCGCGGCGATGCGCACTCGATTGCAGGAAGTCGGCAAAACCTGCGTGTTCAGCGAACCGCCTCTGCGTCCGCGCCTGGCGGAAACCCTGGTGGCAGGTCTGCCAGTGAAGCTGGCGGAACTGGACGCGCTGGGCGGGTACACGCCGGCGACCGCTCAGGGATATGAGCAGGTGCTGGAGAAGTTGGGGAATGATTTGGCGGGGTGTCTGGAGTCGCTTTAAATACTGCGATAACCCTGTGGCGAGGGAGCTTGCTCCCGCTGGACTGCGCAGCAGGCCCCTTCTTTTCAGGTAGAGAGAGGGGCCGCTTCGCCACCCAGCGGGAGCAAGCTCCCTCGCCACAATTTAAAGGGCGAACGGCAGCGGCGTGCTGACCTTCTGCCGCTGTGCCAGACGCTGCTGAAACTCCATCGGATCGTGAATCAACACATCCTGCCCGGCAAACGACTCGGCGGCGATCAACCGCGACAGCCAGAACCGCACACACGCTACCCGCAGCATGGTCGGCCACAACTCCGCCTCGGCCGCCGTGAACGGTCGCAGCGCTGCATAAGCACCGAGCAACGCCCTCGCCCGCGGCCCGTCGATCAACCCGCTCTCGTCCGAACACCAGTCGTTCAAGGCGATCGCCACGTCGTAGAGCATCGGCCCCGAACACGCGTTATAGAAGTCGATCAACCCGGTCAGGTGAGTGCCTTCGAACATCGCGTTATCGCGGAACAGGTCGGCGTGGATATTGGCTCGCGGCAACGCCAGAATTTTCGTCTTCTGCTGTGTGATTTCGTCCAGAGCCCGTTGCAGCAGATCGCTTTGCTCGGCATTGAGGTGCGACAACAACTGCGTGCCCTCTTCCAGCATCCAGTCCAGGCCGCGATCGGTCTTGCGCTTGATCATGTTGGCCTGGGTCGCCAGATGCAGATGGCCGAGCAACTCGCCCACCTGAGCGCAATGCTGCGCGTTGGCTTCCTTGATGTGCTTGCCGGCCAGACGTGGCTGCAGCAGCGCAGGTTTGCCAGCCAGTTCGCGCAAGGCGACGCCGTCGGTGGTGCGCAAGGCATAAGGCACTGGCAGGTCGGCGTCATGCAGCACGTCGAGCAGTTCTATGAAGAACGGCATCTCCTGAACCGGACCACGCTCAACCAGGGTCAGGACAAATTCGCCCTGCTCCAGGCTGATGAAGAAATTGGTGTTTTCGCTACCGGCGGCAATCCCCTGGAAATCAAGCAGGCGGCCGAGCCCGTAAGGGGCGAGAAAGGTTTCCAGCTCGGGCCGAGCCAGCGGGGTGAACACAGACATGTTTGAACTGCCAGTACGGGCGCCGCTGCTTGAGCCAGCGCCGATTGAAATTAAGAAACTACTTCCACTCAAAGATCTTCCATGACGGAATCAGCATATCCGGCTGATCCGAGCGGATAAAGTTTGCATCGGTCCCGTCCGCGCGCACCAGAAAATACGGCGGCGCGCCCTTCGGTGTGACCTTGATCGCATACAGGAAACCGTTTTGACGGTACTCCTGGATGGTTTTATCCCCTTCCGTGCGGATAGTGACTTCCGGCTCCGGTGTCGGTGCATCGTCCGCCGCCATGACGGCTAACGGAACGTATGCAAACAACCCAGCCAGCAACAGGCGATTTAGTGTGCGCATGATAACCTTGTCCCTTTGTCGTCAACGGTCCCGCTATTCTAGCGCCGGACCCGCCGAAAAGGTTGATCCTGCTCATGAGCCAAGCCCCCCTCGTCCTGGTGGACGGTTCTTCTTACCTGTACCGCGCCTTTCACGCCCTCCCGCCGCTGACCACTTCCAAAGGTTTGCCGACCGGTGCGGTCAAAGGCGTGCTGAACATGCTCAAGAGTCTGCGCAAGCAGTACCCGGAAAGTCCGTTCGCCGTGGTGTTCGACGCCAAGGGTGGGACTTTTCGCGATGACATGTACGCCGAATACAAGGCCAACCGCCCGAGCATGCCCGACGACATGCGCGTGCAAATCGAGCCACTGCACCAGAGTGTGATCGCCCTGGGCTTCCCGCTCCTGTGCGTCGAAGGTGTCGAAGCCGATGACGTGATCGGCACCCTGGCCCGCAGCAGTGCGGCGGCCGACCGCCCGGTGGTGATCTCCACCGGCGACAAGGACATGGCGCAGCTGGTCGAC
Organism: Pseudomonas silensiensis; assembly: GCF_050434865.1. NCBI lineage: Bacteria > Pseudomonadati > Pseudomonadota > Gammaproteobacteria > Pseudomonadales > Pseudomonadaceae > Pseudomonas > Pseudomonas silensiensis. The sequence continues at coordinate 23,450 of NZ_JBNDJH010000032.1, read as the reverse complement.
GGCCACATTACCTTGGTCAATACCATGACCGGTAGCGCGCTGGACGTGGAGGGCGTGAAGGAGAAATTCGGCGTCGCTCCCGAGCAGATCATCGATTACCTGGCACTCATGGGCGATTCTTCCGACAACATTCCGGGTGTTCCGGGCATTGGCCCGAAGACCGCTTCTGGCCTGCTGGTCGGTGTGAACGGCGGCCTGACCGAGCTCTATTCACAGCTCGACATCGTCCCGACCCTGCCGATTCGCGGGGCCAAAACCCTGCCGGCCAAGCTCGAAGAGCACAAGGAGATGGCGTTTCTCTCCTACCAATTGGCAACCATCAAGATCGACGTGCCGCTGGATATCGGCCTCGACGACCTGCAAATGGGCAAGCCGGATCACGACAAACTCGCCGAGCTCTATACCCTGCTGGAGTTCAAGAGCTGGTTCGAAGACAACCAGCGCGACGCCAAGCGTTCCGGCCAGGAAGTCGCCGCTCCGGTGGCTGAAGAAGCGGCCGTCGATACCGAACTCAAGTACACAACTATCCTCACCCAGGCTGATTTTGACCTGTGGCTGAAGAAACTCAACGACGCCAAGCTGATTGCCTTCGATACCGAAACCACCGGCATCGACGCGCAGCAGGCGCAACTGGTGGGCCTGTCTTTCGCTGTACAAGCCAACGAAGCAGCCTACATCCCACTGACCCATTCCTACATGGGCGTGCCGGATCAGCTCGACCGCGACACCGTGCTGCGCGCGCTGAAGCCGATTTTGGAAGACCCGAGCAAACTCAAGGTTGGCCAGCACGCCAAATTCGACATGAACATCCTGGCCAACTGCGCCATCGGTGGCGATCAGAGCTGCGGCATCACCGTCCAAGGCGTCGCTTTCGACACGATGCTCGAATCCTACGTACTGGACTCCACTGCGACCCGTCACGACATGGACAGCCTGGCGCTCAAGTACCTGAATCACACCACCACCAGTTTTCAGGACATCGCCGGCAAAGGCGCCAAACAGCTGACATTTGATCAGATCTCCCTTGAATTGGCCGGGCCTTACGCTGCCGAAGACGCCGACATGACACTACGCCTGCATCAAACCCTGCAGGAAAAGCTCAATGCCATCCCGAGCCTGAGCAAAGTCCTGAGCGAAATCGAAATGCCGTTGGTGCCGGTTCTGGCACGGATCGAACGCCAAGGCGCGCTGGTCGATGCCAACCTGCTGGGCATTCAGAGCGTTGAACTGGGCGAGAAAATGGTCGCCCTCGAGCGTGAGGCGTTCGCCATCGCCGGGGAAGAATTCAACCTTGGCTCGCCGAAGCAATTGGGCGTGATCCTGTACGAAAAACTCGGTTTGCCGATCCTCAGTAAAACCGCCAAGGGCCAGGCATCCACCGCCGAAGCCGTGCTGGCGGAACTGGCCGAACAGGATTTCCCGCTGCCCAAAGTGCTGATGCAGTACCGCTCGATGAGCAAGCTGAAAAGTACCTACACCGATCGCCTGCCAGAGCAGATCAACCCACGCACCGGGCGAATTCATACCTCTTATCATCAGGCCGTCGCGGCGACCGGACGCTTGTCGTCCAGCGACCCGAACCTGCAGAACATTCCGATTCGCACTGCCGAAGGTCGTCGGATTCGTCAGGCGTTTGTCGCGCCAAAGGGCTACAAGCTGCTGGCCGCGGACTATTCGCAAATCGAACTGCGAATCATGGCTCACCTGGCCAAGGACGAAGGTTTGCTGCACGCGTTCCGCAATGACCTGGACGTGCACAAGGCTACAGCCGCCGAAGTTTTCGGGGTTGAACTGGCGGAGGTCACCACCGACCAACGGCGCAGTGCCAAGGCGATCAACTTCGGCTTGATCTACGGCATGAGCGCGTTTGGCCTGGCCAAGCAAATTGGCGTTGATCGCAAGCAATCCCAGGCCTACATCGACCGATACTTCGCCCGTTACCCAGGCGTTCTCGAGTACATGGAGCGCACCCGCGCCCAGGCCGCCGAACAAGGTTTCGTTGAAACCATCTTCGGTCGTCGCCTGTACCTGCCGGAAATCAACGCGAAAAACCCGGCCCTGCGCAAAGGTGCCGAACGCACGGCAATCAACGCCCCGATGCAAGGCACCGCGGCGGACATCATCAAGAAAGCCATGATTGCCGTGGATAGCTGGCTGACAGCGTCAGGCCTCGACGCCAAAGTCATCCTGCAGGTGCACGATGAATTGGTGCTGGAAGTGCGTGAGGATTTGGTCGACCAGGTCCGCGATGAAATTCGCGTGCACATGAGCGAAGCAGCGAAGCTTGATGTGCCGCTGTTGGTAGAGGTTGGTGTAGGAAATAACTGGGATGAGGCTCACTGAGCCGTCTGAAAAGGCGCTTTCCGCTGCGGCATAGTGCCGCGGCAGAAGGACCGGAAGGGCGCTTAGTCCGGAAAATTCGACGGCTTATTCCAAAGGCTTTTTAAAAAATTCTGAACTAATCTCCCGAATCGCCACTCAGAGTTACTGAATGGGTGGTGAAGCCCTTCGATGCTCCTAATGTTGTGTTAAGTGTTGGCAGATATCTGGACCCCGCCCTAGCGGTCCGGAACTTGAACCCCGGAACTTCCCCCTCCCCATAAGAAGTCCGGGGTTTTTTTTGCCCGCGATTTATTGCTCGGCAATCTCCGAGCCCTTGTCCGCGAGTTCCATCCAGCCTGCCAGTACAGTGTAGGCGTCTTCCAGGCCCATGCGTTTTGGCGCCGAGAACAGCTGGATGCTGATCGCATCTCCCCAACCCTTGCGGATGTCTGCCTGAACTTTGAGCAGGACGTTTTTCGCCGCGCCGTAGGTCAACTTGTCGGCTTTGGTCAGCAAAATGTGCATCGGCATGCCACTGGCGACAGCCCAGTCGAGCATCAGCAAGTCGAAATCGGTCATTGGATGACGGATGTCCATCATCAAGATCAGACCCTTCAAACTCTCGCGACCACCCAGATAGGCTTCCAGGTGACGCTGCCAGTGCAGCTTCAACGGGATAGGTACTTTCGCGTAACCGTAACCCGGCAGGTCGACCAGACGACGATCATCGTCTAGCTTGAAGAAGTTCAAGAGCTGCGTGCGACCCGGAGTTTTCGAGGTCCGCGCAAGGCTGGCGTGCGTCAGGGTGTTCAGCGCACTGGACTTGCCGGCGTTGGAACGCCCGGCGAAGGCCACTTCAAAGCCTTCGTCGTCGGGACATTGATCGACTTTGGCAGCGCTGAGCATGAAGGTGGACTGTTGGCACAGGCCGAGGATGGGGTTCTTGAGTTGCATGGGATTTCCGATGTGGGCGGCGCCGGGAATGGACGCGGCGAGCAGTGTCGTTTCCGTTTCAGTGACGCCAGTATATAATGCCGCAGATTTTGTGTGCGCTTTGTCCCAGCGTAGGATGAAGTTCACGAGAGCGATTGACCTTGATTGCGCATTAGAACGCAGAACGCTCTCAACCCTGAAAAGGTCGTTTTATGACGAAATGGCTGCTAGCTGCCGGTGTCTTGATGCCGCTTTACAGCGCTCAGGCTACACAGGATCCGGAAGCTGTGTACAACCGTGTTTGTGGTGCCTGTCATTCCGGCCAACTACCCATGGCGCCCAAAAAGGGCGATCAGGAAGCTTGGACGCCGAGGTTGGCGAAAGGTATGGAGACGCTGGTGCAACACGTGACCCAGGGTTTCAAGGCGATGCCGCCGCGTGGTTTGTGCATGGACTGCAGTGCCGAGGATTACCAAGCAATCATCCAGTGGATGAGCGAGTGATCCCGGTCCATAACTCTTTAACCCTTAGCCGTAGTTGGATTAGCTGATGAACAAATTGATCGTGAGTCTGCTGTTGACCGTGGGGATCTCCGGCATTGCCCATGCTGCAGGTGATGCGACTGCTGGTCAGGCGAAAGCCGCAGTATGTGGCGCCTGTCATGGCCCGGATGGCAACAGTATGGCGCCTAACTTTCCGAAACTGGCAGGCCAGGGCGAGCGTTATCTGAACAAGCAGCTACACGACATCAAGTCCGGCAAACGCACGGTACTGGAAATGACCGGCCTGCTGACCAACCTGAGCGATCAGGACCTGGCCGATATCGCCGCCTACTTCGCCAGTCAGAAAGGCAGTGTTGGCGCCGCCGACCCGAAAGTCGTTGCTCGCGGTGAAGCACTGTTCCGCGGCGGCGATCTGACCAAGGGCTTGCCAGCCTGCACCGGTTGCCACTCGCCAAATGGCGCAGGCAACGCAGCTGCCGGCTTCCCGCACCTGGGTGGCCAGCACGCTCAATACGTTGCCAAGCAACTGACCGACTTCCGCAAGGAAGAGGCCGGCCGCACCAACGATGGCGACACCAAAACGATGCAGACCATCGCCAAAAAGCTGAGCGACGAAGATATCGCAGCCGTGTCCAGCTACATTCAGGGCCTGCACTAAGGCTGGCGGTTGGAGCGTTGCGCGGGATGTACATCTCCTGCAACGTTAACGCTCCATTAATCCGTCGCAGCAAGTATAAAAAGGGTGGCTTAGGCCGCCCTTTTTTGTGGCTGCTGCCGTTACACTACAGAACTCAAGCCCGCCAGGACCTGTCTGAAAACAGGTCGCGCGAGGCGACCAAAATTGTCCAGGAGTAAAGCATGCGTAATCTGATCATCAGCGCCGCACTCGTCGCTGCCAGCCTGTTCGGCATGACCGCCCAAGCTGCTGAAGCACCTGCAGCGCCTTATGTCGAACTGACCAATCCCGTCCCGGTGGCTGTGCCTGGCAAGATCGAAGTGGTGGAGCTGTTCTGGTATGGCTGCCCGCACTGCTACGCTTTCGAACCCGTGATCAATCCATGGGTTGAGAAACTGCCTTCCGACGTGAACTTCGTCCGTATTCCGGCCATGTTCGGCGGCCCGTGGAACGCACACGGCCAAATGTTCCTGACCCTTGAAGCCATGGGCGTCGAAAACAAGGTTCACGCTGCGGTGTTCAACGCCATTCAGAAAGAACACAAGAAGCTGGTCGACAAGAATGAAATGGCCGATTTCCTGGCCACTCAGGGCGTAGACAAGGACAAGTTTCTGGCCACCTTCGACTCCTTCGCCATCAAGGGCCAGATCGTCAAGGCCACTGACCTGGCCAAAAAGTATGAAATCTCCGGTGTTCCGACCATGATCGTCAACGGCAAGTATCGCTTCGACGTGGGCTCTGCCGGCGGCGCCGAGCAAGCGTTGCAACTGGCCGACAAGCTGATCGACAAAGAGCGAGCGGCTAACAAGGCTGCCGCCAACTAAGCGCGGCGACTGCCATGCGCCGCTGGGGCACTGAACGCGTCGTTGGCCTGCATGATCCGCGGGTCAACGAACATCATCTGGAATCGACGGGCCTGCCTGCGGACAGCCGTCTGCGCCTGCTCAGTTTCAATATTCAGGTTGGCATCAGCACCGAGCGCTATCACCACTACCTGACCCGGGGTTGGCAGCATCTGTTGCCGCACACCGGGCGTGCCGACAATCTGCAAAAGATCGGCAATCTGCTGGGCGACTTCGATCTGGTCGCCCTGCAGGAAGCCGATGGCGGCAGCTTGCGATCAGGCTACGTCAACCAGGTCGAACACCTGGCGCAGCTCGGCGCATTCCCCTACTGGTATCAACAACTCAATCGCAATCTCGGACGCCTCGGCCAGCACAGCAATGGCGTGCTCAGCCGTCTGCGGCCGTGGGCGATTGAAGATCATCCGCTACCGGGGCCCAAGGGTCGCGGGGCGATTCTGGTGCGCTTTGGCGAAGGTCCTGAGGCGCTGGTGGTGGTCATGATGCACCTGGCACTGGGCGCTCGCGCCCGCAGCATGCAACTGGCTTACATCCGCGAGCTGATCGGCGGTTATAAACACCAGGTGCTGATGGGTGACATGAATACCCATGCCAGTGACTTGCTGCAAAACTCCCCGCTGCGCGACCTCGGCCTGCTCGCGCCGCAACTGGAAGCGACGTTCCCTAGCTGGCGTCCGCAGCGCTGCCTGGACCATATTCTTCTGAGCCCCACCCTGACCCTTGAAAAGGTCGAGGTGCTGGCACAACCCATTTCCGATCACCTGCCGGTCGCGGTAGAGATTCGTCTGCCGGGTTCGCTCACGGCTGATGCATTGCCCGCGTTGAGTCCTGCCCCTCGCGGATCCCATGAATGAGCGACGAAGCACAGCGCTGGAAAGAGAAATACCTCAAAAGCATCGAACAACAGGAAAAACTCGAACGTCGATGGGACGCCCGACTCGACCTGCTGCGTCGTGGCCTGGTGCGCAGCACGCTGGCAGCCGAGGGTACCGACCGCGTCGTTGACGAATGCATGAAGGAAATGCGTGAAGTCGTGCGCAGCGACGACATGGACGCCGGCCTGGCCGCTCTGCTTCCGCGGCTGGAAAAAGCGGTACTCGACTCCGAACAACGCCGGGAAACCCGGGTTAATCAAACCAGCGCTGCATTGACCGCACTGGTCTCGCAACTGCAAACATTACCGCTGCCCCGCGAAGTAAGCCGGCCGCTGAAAAACTTCGCCAAGCAACTGGATGCAAGAGTCGGGCAGGTGCGCGAAATTCCGTTGCTGCTCAGCGAACTGAGCGGTCTGCAAGGCAAGGCCCTGAATCAACTTGAAAACCCGGCAGAACCCGGGCGTCCTGGCCTGCTGCAGCGACTGTTTGGTAGCCGTGAAGCGGATGAAGCGGCATCACAGATTGCCTCCGATACCTTCCCGACGCTCGCCCCGCAGCCGGCCGAAATGGTTGCTGTGGCTCATGCCGAGACACCACAGGTAACTATCGATCTCGCGCCAGAGGTCGCTAAGCCGCAAGTGGCGGTCGCACAAGTTGCCGCGTCCGCTACTGCATCCGAGCCACCGACGATCGAGGCTCCGCCTTCTCCGGCAGTTGCAGCATTTGTCCCGCCGGTGCTTGAGCCGGAGCGAGCCCCCACCCCGACTCCAGAGACGCAACCACAACCTCATATAGAACATCCAGAAGAACCCGCTCCATCAATCATCGAGCCAGAAAGACAGGCTCAACCGACTATCAATCCCGACGAACTGACCCCGGCGGTCTATCTCGACAGCCTGCCGTTGCCCCCGGCCATGGCCGAAGTGTTGGCCGCCGTAGACACCGAACAATCCGAGCCGGATGTTCTCTACGCCCTGCCGGACTCACCCGAGCCGTCCTACAGCTCGGTGGCCAGACATATCGAAGACACGCTACTGGGCCTGCTCGACGACCTGACGCTGCCCGAGCGTCATCGTCCGCAAGCCGAAGCGATGCGCGATCGTCTGCAAAACGGTTTGAATTGGTACGAACTGCTGCCAATCCTCGACGATCTGGCAACCTTGATGCTGGCAATCACCGACAGTGGCCAGCATGAATTCGAAGCCTACTTGCAACAGCTCAACGAACGCCTCGAGTCGTTCCAAAGCAACTTGCAAGCCGCCAGCGAAGGCCATGCCGACAACCGCTCCGCCGCACACGAGATGGACACGCAGATCCGCGAGCAGGTCGACGGCTTGCAGAGCAGCATGCAAGAAGCCGCCGACCTGGACGATCTCAAGCACGTTCTGGAAAACCATCTGGAAGGCCTGCTCGGCACCATGGACCAGCACCAGAAGCAGCGTAACGAGCGCGAGCAGGAAGTCGCAGCCCGCCTTCATGGTCTGGCCGAACGCGTTGCGCACATGGAGCAGGAAGCCCTGGGTTACCGCGAGCATCTTGAAGAACAGCGTCAGAAAGCCTTGATCGACCCGCTGACCGGCCTGCCTAACCGGGCTGCCTGGAGCGAACGGCTGGATCACGAAATCAACCAATGGCAGCAACACGGCAACACCCTGTTGCTGGCAATGCTCGACCTCGACCACTTCAAACGCATTAACGATAACTATGGCCACCTGGCGGGCGACAAAGTACTGAAGATCATTGCCAACGTGCTACGCAAGCGCCTGCGCGGGACGGATTTCATTGCCCGGTTCGGCGGCGAGGAATTTGTCCTGTTGATGCCAGACACAGCGCCCACTGCTGGCGCGAAACTGCTGGAAAAGCTGCGCGCCTCGATCGAAGCCTGCCCTTTCCACTTCAAGGGTGAGCCAGTCACCATCACCATTTCCATGGGCCTGACTGCATTCAAACCCGGCGAACATAGCGATCTGGTGCTTAAAAGAGCCGATCAGGCTCTATATCGCGCGAAACACGCAGGACGTAACCAAGTGGCACTGGGCTGACGGTCAATTGTTCCATTTTGTTTAAAACTTCGCGTTGGCCGTCTGCGCGCAAGGCAGTACGTTACACTGTTGCATTACTGTCTTGCGTGTATTGCCTTCTGCCATGAAATATCTATCTCTCATCGTGTCGCTGATTCTGTTGGCCGGTTGTGCCAGCGCCCCCCGGTATGACACCAGCCACCCTTCAGCCAATTACGACAGCCGCATTCAGTTCGTGGTGGTGCATTACACCAACGCGTCACTGGAGCGCTCGCTGCAACTGCTGACCCACGGCGAGGTCAGCAGCCACTATCTGATTGGCGACGACAAAAACGCCACTATCTATAAGCTGGTGGATGAAAATCAGCGGTCCTGGCATGCCGGGGAAAGCGAATGGGAAGGCCGGACCTGGTTGAACTCCAGCTCCATCGGCATCGAAATCGTCAATCCGGGCTTCAAAGTCATCCCGACAGGGCGTCTCTGGTACCCCTATAGCGAAGCCCAGGTCCAGTCCCTGATCGTCCTGCTCAAAGACATCAGCAAGCGTTACGCCATCAACCCCCGCAACATCATCGGCCATAGCGACATCGCACCGCTGCGCAAGCTCGATCCGGGGCCGATGTTTCCTTGGAAACGCCTGGCTGCCGAAGGCCTGGGAATCTGGCCGAACGAGCAGGCCGTAATGCGTCAGCAAGTAAAGTTCGAAACACAACTGCCAACCATCAGCTGGTTTCAGGCACAGCTGGCCCGCGCGGGTTATCCCACGCCGCAAACCGGCGAACTGGATGTTGCGACACATCATGTGATTGCGGCCTTCCAGATGCATTTCCGACCGTCACGTTTCGATGGCACCCCGGATGCGCAAACCGCAGCGCTTCTACAAGTCTTGAACCAGACAAAATAATGACGCCCGCCCGACGGTCAGGGCTTTTTTTCAAGTAGCAGCTATAACTCATTGGTAATTCTTCGGATATTCCCTATGCCTGCTGCTCGAGAGACACTACGTAGTTGGTTCTTTCGCCCTTGGTTTTTGGCGATACTGGCTGCTGCCTTGAGCGCGACATTTCTGATGGCCGGCAGCCTGTTCGTGGCCATGCATCAAGTCGAGCAGAGCGAAAGCGAAGAAATGAATGCCCAGGGCGAGCGCTTCCTTGCTCGCCTGGAGCAACTTTTCGGGCAGTTGCGTGAAAGCCTCGACGACCTGGAAGCCCAGCCGTTACGCGGCTGCGATGACGAAATGATCGCGACCTTGCAACAGGTCAGCTTCAATTACCGTTTCGTTTACGAAGCCGTTTATATGGACGCTTCGCGGATCTGTTCCAACCGTCCCCGCCAGGAAGGGCTGTCGATGATAAGGCCGCCAGACATCAAGGGGCCGACCTACAGCTACTGGCTGAACACCACCACCGAACCCGATGAAAACCGCGCTGCGCTGATGCTCGGGCGCGGCAATTTTCGTGTCGCGACGTCTCGCGGGCATTTGACCGACATGGTCGACTTGCCACCGGGAAGCAGCCTGCTGGTGGTGCTCGACCGCGGTACGCGCGCGATTCCGGTACTGGGTGTCTCGCAGGCCTGGCCACCCACCGAACCGTGGCCCCCGAAAAGCCTCGACGCGCTACAAGTGACGCATTCGCGCTTGATTTACCGCATGCCCACCAACAATCCGGAATACCAATTGGTGCTGATCAGTCCGCGCACCGGCATGCATGTACCCGCAGTCTGGTGGTGGTTGCTGCCGGCCAGCCTGGCACTCGCCTTATGCGTGGGTTTTCTGGTGCTTTTGCTGGTGCGCCAGCGACAGTCGCTGGACGCCGAACTGAGTGGCGCCATACGACGAGGCGAATTGCAGGTGCTGTATCAACCGATCTTCGACCTCGACAGCCGCAACTGTGTCGGGGCAGAAGCCTTGCTGCGCTGGCGAAGGCCGGACGGCACCCTGACCAGCCCCGACCTGTTTATTCCGATGGCGGAAAACACCGGCCAGATCCGCCAGATGACCGACTTCGTCCTGCAACGCCTGCTTGAGCAGCTGGGTCAATTGTTGCGGGCCAATCCGCAACTGTACATCTCGGTCAACCTGGCGGCCTGCGACGTCATGGTGCCGCGTATCGGTCAGGTAATGGCGCGACTGTTGACCTTGCACCGTGTCGCGGCAAAGCAAATTGCCTTTGAGGTCACCGAGCGGGGATTGATCGATGTCGTGGTCGCCCGGGAAAACCTGCAAGCCTTGCGGGATGTCGGGCATCAAGTGCTGATTGATGACTTTGGCACCGGCTATTGCAGCCTCGCCTATCTGCAAACCCTGCCAGTCGACTGCCTGAAAATCGACAAGGCGTTTATCGATGCGCTGGGTCATGACGCGGCAAGCAGCGGTGTCGCCCCGCACATCATTCACATGGCCCAGGCCCTGCAACTCAAGGTGATTGCCGAAGGCATCGAACTTGAATCCCAGGCGGCGCTTCTGAGCAGTGAAGGCGTGAAGTTCGGTCAGGGTTGGCTGTTCGCCCATGCGTTGAGTGCGGTGCAATTCATCGAGCTGATAACCCGTGGCCGCCGATTGGCTGCCCGACGTCTCGATGACGAAGCCTGAAGCGGCTGCCGCTTAAACCGACAGCGCCATATAGAACTGAGTACCCTGCCCTGGCCGCGAATAAACACCCATCCGACCGCCGTGCAACTGCACGATTTCCTTGCACAGCGCCAGACCGAGCCCGGCACCGCCCTTCTTGCGACCGACCTGTACAAAGGGTTCGAAAATCCGCCCCTGCTGACCATAGGCAATGCCTTCGCCATTGTCCTCGACGCTGATAATCACTCGATCCCCATGGCGTCGAGCCTGCAAACGTATTTGCCCGCCGGCAGCGGTGTGGCGCATCGCGTTGTCGATCAGGTTATCGAGCACCCGCTCCAACTGCGGCTGATCGGCCTGCAATCGCGGTAATGGCCCTTGCACTTCCACCAGCAGGTCGATGCCCTGCTCTCCTGCTGGGCCGGCAAAACGTGCCCGGGCCTGCTCCAGCAAATCCTCGATGGAGCACGGCGCCAACGTGAGTTTCTGCAAGCCGTTCTGGTAGCGGGAGAAGTTCAGCAGGTCGTTGATCAACTGCATCAAGCGCTGCATCTCTTCATTCACGGTGTCCAGCAGATCAGCTTCACGGGAGTCCTTGGCAAAGTGCGCGCGCTCGCGAAACAGGCCGAATGCCATGTGCATCCCGGTAACCGGCGTTCGCAATTCATGAGAGGCACGCAGCACGAACTCGCTGCGCACCCGCTCAAACGCCCGCTGTTCGGTGACGTCATGCAGCACCATCACGGCGCCGAGAATATGACCTTGTGTATGGCTGACTGGCGTCAGACTAAAGGTCAGCAACCGCGACTCACCGTCGACCTCGATACTCAGGTCCTCAGGCGCCCGCTCCAGGGTGCCGCCGCGCAACACCAGTTGCAGCTGATCATCGAGCTCGGGACGGTCAAGCGCAGTACCCAGACCTTGACCGAGACGATCGCCGTCCCAACCCAACTGACGCTGCGCCACTGGATTGAGGTGTTCCAGACGACCATCGCGGTCAATCATCAACAACCCATCGTCGATGCTATCGAGCACGGCCTGCAAACGCTGCTGGCCGGCGAGCAGTTCATCGACATTGGTGGCCTGATGTTCACGCAAGGCCTCGGCCATGATCCCGAAGCGCTTGGTCAGCAGGTTCATTTCCACGGCCGAGGAAATCGGTAGAGTCACTTCGAAATTGCCTTGGCCGATATTGTCCGCCGCCTGGGCCAGGGCCTCGATCGGTTCACCAAAACGTCGAGCGATAGCGTGGGCGGTGATGAAGCCGATGATCAGCACCGCCAACCCCACCAGCCCGAGCAGGCCGGCAACCAGCAGCGCCCTCTCCCGCGCCTGCTGTTCGGTGGCATTGATGTTATCCAGCGCACGCTGTTGCTCGACGATCAAACCATTGCGCAGCGCATTGAATTTTTCGGTGAGTTCTTTGTTGCCGCTCAATACCTGCGTCGAGTCACGTGACAGGTCATACACCTGCAGAAAGCTCAGGTAGTCAGTCTTGGCCTGTTCGAAACCGAACTGGTGCTCATCGCCGGCCTGGGCATGGGCAATACTGTCGTCAAGCAACTGGAAATAATGCTGCTTGGACGCCTCGAACGCTGCAGGATCCGGCTTCTCGCTGAGCATGATCATCAGCTGATCGCCCAGGGTCTGGCGCATTTTCAGTCCCAGGTCGAGCGTGACGAAATTGTTGCGAATCAGCGCTTCCTGGGAACTCGCCATCTGCATCACGCTGACCAGCCCGAGCAACAGCCCAAGCAGCGCCACCGTAATCAGTGCGGAAATACTCAGAAACAGCCGTGTGCGCAACTTCATCGCCAGTCTCATCGGAGACAGCTCACAAGTTGTACTGCTTGCGTTTTCGGTACAAGGTCGAGGCATCGATGCCCAGGGTCTTGGCGGCCTGGTCCAGCGTATCTGCAGTGGCGAGGACCGCTCCGATGTGAGCTTTTTCCAATTCATCCAGACTCAGCGCAGCGCCGATGCGAGGTGCGTTGTTGACCGGGGTTTCAGCCATGCCCAAGTGACTGATCTCGACCCGTTCCTGTGGACAAATGATGCTTGCCCGCTCCACAACGTTGCGCAGTTCGCGAATGTTCCCCGGCCAGCGGTAACCGAGCAGCGCTTCACGGGCTTCGTCGCTGAAACCCCGAGCCGGACGCGCGTATTCCTTGACGAAACGGGCCAGAAAACGATCGGCCAGGTTCAGAATATCTTCCCTGCGTTCGCGCAGGGGTGGCAGGTGCAGGGTGATGACGTTCAGGCGGTAGAGCAGGTCTTCGCGGAAACGGCCGTCGCGGACCATGTCTTCGAGAATCTGGTTCGTGGCCGCGAGGATGCGCACATCGGCACGGCGGGTGACCGGGTCGCCCACCCGTTCGTATTCTTTATCCTGGATGAAACGCAGCAGTTTAGGCTGCAAAACCACAGGAAAATCGCCGATCTCGTCAAGAAACAGCGTGCCACCGTCGGCCTGATTGACCCGACCCAGCGTACTTTCGCTGGCCCCGGTGAACGCGCCACGGCTGTGGCCGAAGAGCTCGCTTTCCATGAGTTCGGCGGTCAGTGACGGGCAGTTGATCGTGATGCAGGATTTCTTCGCGCGCTTGCTCCAGCCGTGAATGGCTTGGGACAGTTCGCCTTTACCGGTACCGGACTCGCCGAGAATCAAAATATTGGCATCGGTGTTGGCCACCTGGCGGGCGGTTTCGAGCACGACTTTCATCGCCGGGCTGTGAGAGTCGAGGCCATCCTTGGGTTTGCGCACTTCGCCTTCAAGGGCTTCCAGACGTGCCGACAGTTGCCGCACTTCCAGCTGCTTGGCGGTGGCCAGGCGCAATTGGTCTGGGCTGCAAGGTTTGACCAGATAGTCGGCGGCACCCGCCTGAATGGCATCCACGGCAGTATCCACGGCCGAATGAGCGGTGACGATCACCACCCTCATCCACGGCGCCTGAATGCGCATTTGGGCCAGCACATCGAGGCCATTGTCTTCACCTAGACGCAGGTCGAGGAAGCACAGGTCGAAGACTTGGCGCTGAAGCAGCGCGTCAGCCTGGGCGGCGCTGTTGGCGGTAGCGACGCTGTAGCCTTCATCTTCGAGGCAATAACGAAAAGTACGCAGGATGGCGGACTCATCGTCCACCAGCAGAATGCGGCCTTGATGCTCAGTGGCTGATTCCATTTTCCTACGCTCCTTAATGAGTAATCTTGGTTAGTCCCGGAATAATCGGGCAAGTTGCATGGTTGATTCTGGTCGATTCCAGCCACAGCAGCGTAGCTCTCTACTTACCCTACGGCTAATCGCCTGATTTTGTTGTTTTTTTATCAGATAGCCGGTTCGCAGGCGATTACCGCTGTCCCTTTGTGACATCCGCGCCCTCCTCGCAATTCAAAAAAATTGAAAGTACCTACGAATCCATCGTGCATTACGCACGACTTCAAAAGGACCATCGTGCAGGATGCGTCCGGCCCGCTTTCCACACGATTCATAACTAGTTGATTTTATTGAGTTTTATTATCAGTAAAAGCTGGCATGCAGACTGCAATAGTCTGATTAACCAGGGCATTCAAGACGTCGCCCCTAACCAGATCACCACAAGAGTGGGAGGAGCTTCAGGATGAGTCGCCAACATGCCGCCCAGTTGCGTATCTCGCCACTGCATATCCAGCAAGTACTGTTTTCTGTTTTGGCGCTATTGATCACCTTGATCGCCGGCCAGCAGTTTCAGCGCTGGGAGCAGAACAACCGGCAGCAAGAAGCGCCACGCTTGTCGATTCAGCACCCGACCCAAACCCATTTCAGCGCGGCCAGCAGTAACCAGGCTGACAGCCCCCCAATGCGAATGATGGACGTCGACCAGGCTCAGCCTGTGGATGAGATGCCTCGCCAGGAACGTTGGGTGTTCTAAACACATGAACTTGGCGCTTTCGATGCGCCGGGAATAGCACCACAAGCAACACCTCTAAATAGAAGCGTAAGGAGAATCACCATGTTGAGCTGGGCAATCACATTCTTGATCATTGCCATCATCGCTGCAGTACTGGGCTTCGGTGGTATCGCGGGCACCGCCACGGGTATCGCCAAGATTCTCTTTGTCGTGTTCCTGGTGATGTTCATTGCTTCCTTCTTCTTCGGCCGTCGCGGTCGAGGGTGAACATAAGCGTTTTCTGAAAGACACTGGCAGCCGCCCTGCCTCTGGGCGGCAGTGCCATAGCAACAGCGTATGCAGGACTTGTTAATGGAACAGCTGTAGAAAGATCCACGCGGGTACTGAATTCGTAACATGAAAGAAGCAGCATGGCTTCTTTCCACTGCGCTACCCGAGGACGGTAGACGCATGATCAAGGGGCCGGGACGTTCTGCCTGTTTCAGGGGCGGAGTGACCTACGGGTACAGGGAGTACCTGCGCAAGGGCCGGATCAGGCAGAAGCTGCGACGCAAGTTCGTCGGTCACTCATGGATCGACGGACTTGCGAAGAGCTTCCTCAGCGCAAAGCGTTGTCTTAGAGCGTTCTGCTCGCATCCCCGTTTCATCTCCGTTATTCCCTCGCAAAACCATTTCGCGGTATTTCTTTGGTGACCGTATATCGAGAAAACTGCGACTCAACGCACGAGAATTTTCGCGCTTAAACGTAGGATTTTTCCAAAGTTTTAGCCCACATTCCTTTGTTCAAAAAACAACCAATCTCCTCTGCGATGGCCGGTTCACGGCACTTATGCCTGCCGAAATGTCGTATTCGAACCGGTTGGGACGCGTGTTTCAGTTAAAAAAGCTCATGCCGATTCGGCATAGGGTAGGCGTTTACGGCATTAGACGTCGCTTCCTTGCATCTGAATAGTTGCGCCTTTTTTCGCCTGCCAGAGAGCCGATAACAAGCGCTCCGGGGCACCTTATACGGGGGCAGATGCACAAGACTTTTTCGCCACAAGCGTTCCAGTTCTTGCATCGGTCTGAGTCAAACGCAAGTAAGGGTAAAGATATGAAGAAGGCAAAGCTTAGCCTCGCCTGGCAGATCCTCATCGGTCTGGTATTGGGGATTGCAATCGGTGCGCTGCTCAACCATTTCAGTGCCGAAAAAGCCTGGTGGGTCAGCAACGTCCTGCAACCAGCAGGCGATATCTTTATCCGTCTGATCAAGATGATTGTGATCCCGATCGTGATCTCTTCGCTGATCGTCGGTATTGCAGGCGTCGGCGACGCGAAGAAGCTTGGGCGCATCGGCCTCAAGACCATCCTTTACTTCGAGATCGTCACCACCATCGCCATCGTGGTCGGTCTGGTGTTGGCCAACGTGTTCCATCCGGGCACCGGCATCGACATGAGCACCCTGGGTACCGTGGATATTTCCAAGTACCAGGCCACCGCTGCTGAGGTTCAGCATGAACATGCGTTCATCCAAACCATCCTCAACCTGATCCCGTCGAACATCTTCGCGGCCATGGCCCGCGGCGAGATGCTGCCGATCATCTTCTTCTCCGTATTGTTCGGTCTCGGTCTGTCGAGCCTGCAATCGGACCTGCGCGAGCCGCTGGTGAAGATGTTCCAGGGCGTGTCGGAAAGCATGTTCAAAGTCACGCACATGATCATGAGCTACGCCCCGATCGGCGTTTTCGCACTGATCGCGGTGACCGTGGCCAACTTCGGCTTCGCCTCTCTGATACCGCTGGCCAAACTGGTGATCCTGGTTTACGTCGCCATCGCTTTCTTCGCCTTCGTGGTGCTGGGCCTGATAGCCAAGATGTTCGGCTTCTCGGTGATCAGGCTGATGCGCATCTTCAAGGATGAGCTGGTGCTGGCCTACTCCACCGCCAGTTCCGAAACCGTGCTGCCGCGCGTGATCGAGAAAATGGAAGCCTACGGCGCACCGAAAGCCATTTGCAGCTTCGTGGTCCCGACCGGCTACTCGTTCAACCTCGACGGTTCGACCCTGTACCAGAGCATCGCGGCGATTTTTATTGCCCAGCTCTACGGCATCGACCTGTCGATCAGCCAGCAATTGCTGCTGGTACTGACCCTGATGGTCACCTCCAAAGGCATCGCCGGCGTACCGGGTGTGTCCTTTGTGGTGCTGCTGGCCACCTTGGGCAGCGTGGGTATTCCACTCGAAGGCCTGGCGTTCATCGCCGGTGTCGACCGCATCATGGACATGGCCCGTACCGCACTGAACGTGATCGGCAATGCCTTGGCCGTGCTGGTCATCTCCCGCTGGGAAGGCATGTACGACGACGCCAAGGGCCAGCGCTACTGGAACTCCTTGCCGCACTGGCGCAGCAAGGAAAAATTGCCGGTGGGTGAAGTCTCCAGCAACTGACACAAAACCTTGTAGGAGTGAGCCTGCTCGCGATAGCGGTGTATCAAACAACAGCGATGTTGGATGTGCCGCCCTCATCGCGAGCAGGCTCACTCCTACAAAGGTCCGGTGTAAGCCGAACAAACAAACCCCGGAGAAATCCGGGGTTTGTCGTTTCTGGCTACCCCGCTATCATTCGCCACATTCTTCGGGGGATTTGACTGATGCTTAATGGCCTATGGCTTGGCTTCTTCATCGTGGCTGCCGTTTCGGCACTGGCGCAATGGTTGATCGGCGGTAACGCCGGGATCTTCGCGGCGATGGTGGAAAGCATTTTCGCCATGGCCAAGTTGTCGGTCGAAGTCATGGTCCTGTTGTTCGGCACCCTGACGCTCTGGCTGGGCTTTCTGCGGATTGCAGAGAAGGCCGGGATCGTCGAGTGGCTGGCCAAAGCACTGGGCCCGTTGTTCCTGCGGCTGATGCCGGGAGTGCCGGCCGGGCACCCAGCCATCGGCCTGATCACGCTGAACTTCGCCGCCAACGGCCTGGGCCTGGACAACGCCGCCACGCCGATCGGCCTTAAAGCCATGAAGGCGCTGCAAGAGCTCAACCCCAGCGACACCATCGCCAGCAACGCGCAGATCCTGTTCCTGGTGCTCAACGCCTCTTCCCTGACCCTGCTGCCGGTGACGATCTTCATGTACCGCGCCCAGCAAGGCGCGCCCGATCCGACCCTGGTGTTCCTGCCAATCCTGCTCGCCACCAGTTGCTCGACATTGGTCGGCCTGCTGTCGGTGGCATTCATGCAGCGTCTGCGCCTGTGGGACCCGGTGGTGCTCGCGTACCTGATTCCCGGCGCCCTGGCCCTCGGTGCCTTCATGGCCCTGCTGGCGACGCTCTCAGCGACCGCTCTGGCCGGCCTGTCATCGATCCTCGGTAACGTGACGCTGTTCGGGCTGATCATGTTGTTTCTGGTCATCGGCGCGCTGCGCAAAGTGAAGGTGTACGAAGCATTCGTCGAAGGTGCGAAAGAAGGCTTCGACGTGGCCAAGAACCTGCTGCCGTATCTGGTGGCGATGCTGTGTGCCGTCGGCGTGCTGCGGGCATCCGGAGCGCTGGACTTTGGCCTGGACGGGATTCGGCATCTGGTGGAATGGGCCGGTTGGGACACGCGCTTCGTTGATGCGCTGCCGACTGCCATGGTCAAGCCGTTCTCCGGCAGTGCCGCCCGGGCGATGCTGATCGAAACCATGAAAACATCTGGCGTGGACAGCTTCCCGGCGCTGGTGGCAGCAACGATTCAGGGCAGTACCGAAACGACCTTCTATGTATTGGCGGTGTACTTCGGCTCGGTGGGAATCCAGCGGGCGCGGCATGCGGTGGGGTGTGCGTTGCTGGCCGAACTGGCCGGGGTGCTGGGCGCTATCGGCGTTTGCTACTGGTTCTTCGGCTAACCGAGATCCCCTGTGGGAGTGAGCCTGCTCGCGATAGCGGTTTAACAGTCAACATTTGGGGTGACTGATTTACCGCTATCGCGAGCAGGCTCACTCCTACAGAGGGACGAGTTGGCCTTAAGGACGGGGAGGCGGCGCGACTTTCTGCCCTTGCTCCACCGCCCAATTCACCACCTGCGCCGTCAACTGGTCACTGGCCTGACCAAACCCGGTAACCACCGCCGGCACCTTCGCATCGCTCAACGGCTGGCGCACTTCAAAGCGGCGGCTGGCGAGGAGTCGCTGGTCATAACCGCGCACCAACACTGCATCCAGACGAACGACGACGCTCGCGTTCGTGCCTTGGTACTCAGTCTGGAACGCCTGCAGATTTCCACCCAATTCCAGATCCGCCTGGAAGTTGCTGTCATCGGTGCTCAACAACGGCACCCGACCATCACGCTGGAACCCATCGAGCAGTCGATTACGCAGCAACACCGGTGCCGGATCGCTCCAACGCGAAGCCTTGTAGCTGCTGATCAGATCACCTTGAGGGATCACGGCGATCTTCGGGCTGTTCAACGCCTCGCTGGCCTGCGGCTTGGTCAGGCGCAGCGACCAGCGTTGCGGCGTCCCGTGACTGGCCGATGCGCTGCTCTGGGCCGAAGGCAACCGATAGACATCGGACGGCTCGGACTTGGGCAGGATCGAGCAGGCGCTGAGCGCAATGAAGCTGGCGAGGAGGGCGAGGTGAAGCGGCCTCATGGCGTGAACTCCTTGTTCTTGTCATCGCCCAGCAAATAACCGGCAGGGTTGGCTTCCAGACGCTGGGAAATAGCCCGCAATGCGGTCAGGGTGTCGCGCAGTTCACGCACCGCCGGAGCCAGGCCATTGAGGCCTTGCATGCCGCTGTTGAGCGAATCCTGATTGGTCGTGAGCAACGAATTGATGGTCGCGCTGCTCTGTTCCAGCGACTTCATCGCCTGCTCGGCACTGCCGAACATCTGCTTACCTTGATCGTTGAGCATGCCATTGGCATTGCGCATCAGCGTCGACGTCTGTTCCAGCATGGCGCCGGCCTGTTTGCCGACCGAGGCCAGTTGCTGCATCGCCTGGCGAATATCGCCGCGCTGGTCGGCGATGGTGCCGGTGGTTTGCTCCAGATGCTCAAGGGTCTTGCTGATGCGCTCGACGTTCTCCGAAGAAAACATCTGATTGGCGTTGTGCATCAGCATATTCACACCGGCCACCAGGTCGCCACTGTCATTCAGCAAACGAGCGATGGGCGAGGGCGATGCAATAATGGTCGGTAAGTTACCGTCCTTGCCCTTGAGCTTCGGACTCTGCGGTGTACCACCGCTGAGCTGAATGATCGAGGTCCCGGTGATCCCGGTCAGCGCCAGTATGGCCTGGGTGTCTTCCTTGATCGGCGTATCACCGCCCAGACGAATCCGCGCCAGCACCCGGCGCGGGTCTTTCGGGTCCAGGCGCAGGGCCACCACGTCGCCGACCTTGATCCCGCTGTACTGCACGGCGCTGCCCTTGGACAGACCGCTGACCGCCTCGTTGAAGACGATTTCGTAATCCTTGAACTCGGTGTCGACGCTGGATTTGGCCAGCCACAAACCGAAGAGCAGGGCGCCCGCCACCACAATCACGGTGAACAGGCCGATCAATACATGATGGGCTCGGGTTTCCATGTCAGACCTCCTTAAGCTGTTGAGCGGCGGTCAGCGCCGCGCGGCCGCGAGGGCCATGGAAGTATTCGTGAATCCACGGGTCGTCAGTTTCCGACACCGTGTCGATGGCATCCGCCACCAGCACTTTCTTCTGCGCCAGCACCGCCACGCGGTCGGTGATGGTGTAGAGCGTGTCGAGGTCATGGGTGACCAGAAACACACTCAGGCCCAACGCATCGCGCAGCGTCAGGATCAATTGATCGAACGCGGCCGCGCCAATCGGATCGAGGCCGGCGGTGGGTTCGTCGAGAAACAGGATGTCCGGGTCCAGCGCCAGCGCCCGGGCCAGTGCCGCACGCTTGATCATGCCGCCTGACAGCGAAGCGGGGTACTTGTCGGCCGCCGACAGCGGCAGCCCGGCCAAGGCCATTTTCACTGCCGCCAGGTGCTCGGCGTCCTCTCGGCTCAAACCGGCATGCTCGATCAGGGGCAGGGCGACGTTCTCGGTCACGGTCAGCGAAGAGAACAGGGCGCCTTTCTGGAACAGCACGCCGAAGCGCCGTTCGACCATGGAGCGTTCATGTTCGGACAGCGTCGGCAGGTTTTTGCCAAAGACCTTCACCACTCCTTCGCTGGGCTGGCGCAAGCCGACGATGCTGCGCAACAGCACCGATTTACCGCTGCCGGAACCGCCGACAACGGCCAGGATTTCACCCTTGTACAAATCCAGGTCGAGGTTCTCATGCACGCTCTGGCGACCAAAGCGATTGCACAGACCGCGGACTTCAATCACCGCCTCGGAGGGCGCTCGGGGTAGACGACTCACCAGCCCATCTCCATGAAAAACAGCGCGGCAACGGCATCGAGCACGATCACCACGAAAATAGACTGGACCACGCTCGACGTGGTGTGAGCACCGACGGACTCGGCGCTGCCGCTGACCTTGAAGCCTTCGAGACAGCCGATGGCGGCGATCAGGAACGCGAAGATCGGCGCTTTGACGATCCCCACCAAAAAGTGCTGAACACCGATGTCGGTTTGCAGCAGCGACAGGAACATCGCCGGCGAGATATCCAGCGCCACCGCGCACACCACACCGCCGCCGACAATCCCCGAAAGCATCGCCAGAAAGGTCAGCATCGGCAGCGCGACCAGCAAGGCCAAGACTCGCGGCACCACCAGCAGCTCCATCGGGTCGAGGCCCAGAGTGCGGATCGCGTCGATTTCTTCGTTGGCTTTCATCGAACCGATCTGCGCGGTGAACGCACTGGCGGTGCGGCCGGCCATCAGGATCGCGGTCAGCAACACACCGAATTCGCGCAGGAAGGAGAACGCCACCAGGTCCACGGTGAAAATACTCGCGCCGAAACTCGCCAGCACCGTCGCCCCGAGAAACGCCACCACGGCGCCCACCAGAAAGGTCAGCAGGGCAACGATGGGGGCGGCATCGAGGCCGGTCTGTTCGATGTGCGCCACCATCGGCGTGATGCGCCAGCGTTTCGGGCGAAACAGACCGCGGGCGATGGTTTCCAGAATCAGGCCGACGAAACCCAGCAGCTGCAGGGTGTCTTGCCAGACCGCGTCGACCGCGCGGCCGATGCGGGTCAGCAGTTGAATGCCGACGCTGATTTCCGGTTCCTTGATCGGCACGCAGAAGTCAGTCAGCGAGCAATAGACGGTCTGCAACAAGGCTCGGTCGGCCGAGGACAGCGTGCAATCGGGGTGTTCGGCGGATCGGCCCAAACGCTCGGACCCGAGCAACTCCACCAGCAGCGACGCGCCGGCGGTGTCGAGCGCGCCGAGGCCATTGAGGTCGATGTGAGTGCTGTCGTCGTATTGGCCGCGAAGCTTTTCGCTCAGGTGCTTGAGGTCGGCGTAATGGACAAGCGTCCAGTCACCCGTGACCCGCAATTGAGCAGGGGTGTGAGAGGTGTCCAGTCGGGCACTGCCGGGCATTGTGCTGCTGGTCATAAGCTCCGTGCTTTATCGGCTATTACGCAGCTCTACGTAATAGCACGAACGGGTTACTTTGCGGCAGTCTCAGGCTTGTTGTCCTTTACCACGAAGCGCAACACACCGATGACCTGGCCATCTTCGGTCAGCACCCGAACCTGCCATTTACCCGCGGGGTTGCCGGGGAAATTCTGTTTGTGGGTCCAGGCCCGATAGCCTTCCTTGCGCCCGCCGTTGATATCCAGCGGGATACGGTCGACTTCTTTACCGTTGAACATCCAGACGTGATAAATCCGTTCGGCCAGACCTCGCGGGGCATTGATCGCGGTGTACGCGTACAGCCCACCTCCGCGAATCTGCTCGGCGCTGACTTCTTCCAGGCTCTTGCCGGGGGTGCGGTCCTGCATTTGGGTGCTGATCGCCACGTCGGTCATCCACAGGGTCGCCGGCGGCACCCAGGATCGCAGCACCCAACCCAGCGCGCCGATGCCCAGCGTGATACTGAGAATCGCCAAGGCGTTGCGCACGGTACGAATAGGGAAGATCGATGCCAGACTCGGGAACGACAGCACGACGGCGATGCCCAGGGCCAGTTTGAAGCTCTGAGCGGTGGTCAGGTGCAGGATGACGGGCAGGGCGGTCAGCAGTGCCGCGAACAGCGTCAGGGTATGCAGTGCCAGGAACGCCCAGCGCCGGGGGGCCAGCCATTTGTAGTAGAGCGGGTCGATGATGGAAATCAGCGCGGCGATGCCCAGCAGCCCGGTGAAGAACAGCTGGCCGCTGTTCCAGGTGGTGGTGATAAAAAAGAACGGCAGGACGAAGAACAGGCTTTCCTGGTGGATCATCTGCGTGGCGTAGCGCAGCAGAGGCTGGGGTATTTCGCGGTTGAATATCCTGGTGAACAGCTTGGTGAGGCTGTTTTCCAGCATCAGCCAGATCCAGCTGACCAGCATGATGGTGGTGATCCAGGTCGCCAGACCTTGCTGGCGATCCACCAGAATGAAACTGCCGACCCCGGAAATGAAACCACCGAGCGCAATGACCCCCGGGTAGCGCTTCATCAATTCCAGGATGCGCTGGACGTATAGGGTCAGAGTAGGCATTCGGCGGTTCACAATAGTCGGTGGAAAAATCCTCGACAGGGTAACCGCCGAGGGTCGGCGTGGCGAGGGGCTGCGATCCGATCACAAAACCCTTGTATCAGCTGCGTTGTGGGGGGGGGGGGGTTGTAACACGACCAAAAAAAAACAACCCCAACCCGCAACAAATTAAAGTGGCCGGGATAAACCAAACCAACCACCAATCACAAAACAACACAAAAACACCCCC
>NZ_JBNDJH010000031.1:0-82436 GCF_050434865.1 Pseudomonas silensiensis | reverse complement strand
TGTGGGGTTTCCCCATGTGAGAGTAGGTCATCGTCAAGATTAAATTCCGAAACCCCTATCTGCGTATGCAGGTAGGGGTTTTGTTTTGCCCGCAGGAAAGTGGATTGCTGACCAAGACCTGCGACCAACAATGGCACTAGCAGACGTCCATCACTCAGTTCATCAGCACTGTTGGCTGCCAAACCAAACCAAACGGAATGACATGCACCCAGTATCTACAGGCCTTCCTTCAAGAAAAATGCATGAATGGGAATCTCAATCTTGAGCAAAACGCACGAGTTATAAAGGAACCGACCGTCGTTTTGGCCTTCAAGGACAACCGTTAGAGGAAATCGCACTAAAGTGACCGTCCGGTTTTTGGTATGGTGCAGCTCGTTTTTTAACGGACTGATTTCAAGCCTACGGATCGGCACCCCCCTTTATAGTTAAAGAGCTGCTGCAGAAATGCCCCAACCGATACCGATCAAGGACCACGAAAAAGAGACGCGCCTGGTCAACAAAAGACTGATGGCTTGCGCCCTGTTCGTTGTTGCCATTACCTGTGCACTGGTAGTGCGCATGTATGTCCTGCAGGTGGTCGAATTTGACTATCACTCGACGATCTCAGAAAACAATCGCGTCCATGTCCTGCCGATCACCCCCACGCGTGGATTGATCTACGACCGCAACGGTGTCGTTCTGGCGGACAACCGGCCCAGCTTCAACCTGACCATCACCCGCGAACGCGCCTCTGATGTCAAAGAGGAACTGGATGAAGTAATTACCCTCCTGCACTTGCCGACAGAAGACCGAGCACTGTTTGACAAGGCAATGAAGCAGGCTCGACATCCCTTCGTGCCGGTCACCTTGTTCTACGAGCTCAGCGAAGAACAAATTGCGGTGCTGGCGGTCAACGAGTTCCGCCTGCCGGGGATCGACGTAGAGCCACAATTCGTTCGCCACTACCCGATGGGTGCGCACTTTGCGCACTCCATTGGCTACGTCGGTCGTATCAACGAGAAAGAGTCCAAAGTCCTGGACACGGTTGAATACCGTGGCACTCAATCCATCGGCAAGACGGGCATCGAAAAATTCTACGAGTCGCAGTTGCACGGTCAGGTGGGTTACGAAGAAGTCGAAACCAACGCTCAGGGCCGGGTCCTGCGAGTGCTTAAACACACCGATCCGATCCCGGGCAAAAACATCGTACTGAGCCTCGACGTCAAACTTCAGGAAGCCGCCGAGGAAGCCTTGGGTGATCGTCGCGGTTCGGTGGTTGCTCTCGATCCGTCGACCGGCGAAGTACTGGCGATGGTCAGCAAGCCGAGCTTCGACCCGAACCTGTTCGTCACTGGAATCAGCTTCAAGGAATACGCAGCGCTCCACGACTCGATCGACCGGCCGCTGTTCAACCGCGTACTGCGCGGCCTCTATGCACCGGGTTCGACCATCAAGCCGGAAGTTGCCATTGCCGGCCTCGATGCAGGCGTCGTTACCCCGCAGACCCGCGTCTTCGACCCTGGTTACTACCAACTCCCGGACTTCGATCACAAATACCGTAACTGGAACCACAGCGGCGATGGCTGGGTGGACATGGACGCAGCGATCATGCGCTCCAACGACACCTACTTCTATGACCTGGCCCACAAGCTGGGTATCGACCGCCTGCATGACTACATGGCCATGTTCGGTCTCGGCGAGAAAGTCTCGCTGGACATGTTCGAAGAGTCTGCCGGTTTGATGCCATCGCAAGCCTGGAAGCGCGCCACGCGCCGTCAGGCCTGGTTCCCGGGTGAGACCGTGATCCTCGGCATCGGCCAGGGCTACATGCAGGTCACGCCGCTGCAACTCGCCCAGGCCACGGCGCTGATCGCCAACAAAGGTGTGTGGAATCGCCCGCACCTGGCCAGGACCGTGGACGGTGTTGCGCCAGTGGATGAGCATCCGATGCCAAACATTCTGTTGAAAGACCCGCGTGACTGGGAGCAGGTTAACCATGGCATGCAAATGGTGATGCACGACGCTCGCGGGATTGCCCGAGCGGCAGCGCAGGGCGCTCAGTACCGTATCGCCGGCAAGAGTGGTACCGCGCAAGTGGTGGCGATCAAGCAGGGCGAACGTTACAACCGGGCGAAAACCCTTGAGCGTAACCGCGACAACGCCTTGTTCGTCGGTTTTGCCCCGGCCGAACATCCGAAAATTGTCATCTCGGTGATGATCGAAAACGGCGAGGCCGGCGGTCGAGTCGCAGGACCTGTGGTGCGACAGATCATGGACGCCTGGCTACTCGACCAGGACGGTCACTTGAAGCCGCAATACGCTACACCGAGCAAAGCACCGGGCGATCCTCACGTCTAAGCGATCAAGGCTTCACAGCACAGGCTCACGAATACTGAGCATGTGCTGGAAGCTTTCGAGGAACACGGTTTCGGCCTGACTCATCTTCTGTTCGCGATTCCACAGCAGCTGGATATCGAAATCCACCACCCCATCTTCCGGCGGCAAACGCCAGAGCAAACCTTGCTCGACATCCCTTCGCACCAGGTGCGTCGGCAGGCAGCCAATGCCGAAGCCTGAACAGATCAAGCGATAAATCTCTTCGAAACTCGTCGATGAAGCGACGATCTTGCCGGTAAAGCCTTGCTGGTCGCGGAACAATGTCAGGGGTGAAAGATTGCCCCCGAGCTGGTCACTGGTGAAGCTGACAAAGTTCTCCGCCGCGAGCTGTTCCAGGGTCAGATTCTCTTGCCCGAACAGTCGATGACGCTGCCCACAAAAGTACGCATAAGTCTCACGAAACAGTACTCGCTGCTCCAGCCGCGGCTGCGGTAAACGGCACAGGCCGACGCCAATGGTCGCGGTCTTTTGCAGCAGAGAACTGATGATGTTCGAGCTGCCCATCACCTCGACTTCAAATTCGATTTTCGGATGTGTTTCGTGGAAATCGGCGAGGAAGTCGTCGTAATGTCGTGCTTGTACGCCGCTGACGGTCAGGATGCGGATCTTGCCGACCACGTCGTCGTTACGACTTTCCACCACCGTGCCCAGTCGTGAAATATCGCCGTAAATGTCCGCCGCAATACGCAGGACTTCCTCCCCGGTCTCCGTCAGATCAAACCGTCGCCCACTGCGGGCAATCAACACACATTCCAATTGCTCCTCCAGCCGTTTCAGTGCCTGGCTGACGGCTGACTGCGTGATGTGCAGTCGCGCGGCGGCCCGGCTCATGCTGCCTTCCTGGCCGATCACCAAATAGGTACGCAGGAGGTTCCAGTCGAGGCGGTCATTCAGAAAGCGGCGACCGACCCAAGGGTTAGAAGTGGAGGGCATACAATTCCTGGTAGTAGCAAGGCTAATAGTAAAGATAAGAATTTGAAAATTGACTAATCCTGGCACGGAAGCGATAAAGCTAACAAGCGCCACAGAGCGCAACCCGTAAACAGCCTTCAGTACCTGCCCAAAACTATAAATACACAGGGTCCTTGCATGCACACTACCCCTCAACCGCGTCGAGCGGCGGCGGCAGCCTTCATTGGCACGACCATCGAGTTCTACGACTTCTACATCTATGCCACGGCGGCGGCGCTGGTGCTCGGGCAAGTGTTCTTTCCCAGCCACGACCCGGTGATGAGCACCCTGGCAGCGTTCGGCAGTTTCGCCGTCGGCTTCATCGCTCGCCCAATGGCCGGCATGGTTTTCGGTCATCTGGGTGATCGCCTCGGTCGCAAGAAAATGCTGCTGGTGACCATGGCCCTGATGGGTTTGGCGACTGCCGGTATCGGTCTGTTGCCCAGCTACGCCAGTGTCGGCATCTGGGCGCCGGTCGGTCTGATTGTGCTGCGTTTGATCCAGGGTATTTCGGTCGGTGGCGAGTGGGGCGGGGCAGTGCTGATGGCCAGCGAGCACGCACCGGCCAAGCGCAAGACGTTCTATGCATCGTTTGCCCAACTCGGCAGTCCGGCCGGTTTGCTGCTGGCGTTGATCGCCTTTCGTCTGGTGACTTCCCTTGAGCCAGAGGACTTCCTCGCCTGGGGCTGGCGTCTGCCGTTTCTCGCCAGCGGCGTGTTGATGATGGTTGGCCTGATGATCCGTTCTGGTGTCCATGAGTCGCCGGAGTTCGCCAAGGCCCGAGACAACAACGAGACTTCCAAATATCCGGTGAAGGATGTCATCCGCACCTGCTGGCGGCAGATCCTGTTTGCTGCCGCCGCCGTGACCATAGGTTCGGCCGGGTTCTTCTTTACCAATACCTTCATGATCACCTACGTCACCCAGTATCAGGGCATCGCGCGCTCGACAATTCTCGATTGCCTGTTCCTGGTGACCGTCATTCAGCTGCTCTCGCAACCGCTCTCCGCATTGCTGGCCGAGCGCATCGGCGAAGGCCGCTTTCTCAAACTGGTCGCGCTGCTGTGCATGGTCACGCCGTACCCGATGTTCATGCTGGTGAGCACACAGAACATTGTGCTGATGACCGTCGGCATTGCTCTGGCGGTGGTGATTCTCTCGGCGCTGTACGCGGTGATCGCCGGTTACATGACCCAGGCGTTCCCGGTGCACCTGCGCTACTCGGGCATTTCTATCGCTTACCAACTCAGCTGCGCGCTGGCCGGCGGCACCACGCCGCTGATCGGCACGCTGCTGGCGAGCAAGTTTTCCGGACAATGGTTGCCGTTGGCGGTGTTCTTCACCTTGCTCTCGGCCCTGTCCTTGATCGGTGTTTGCGGCCTGGCCCGCCTGCGCGCCAACCCGGTCGTCACCCACGCTGCTAAAGAGGTGTATTCGTGAGTAAACCTGAACACATCGGCCCGGTTGAATGGCAAGCCCGTTGCGAGTTGGCTGCGCTGTATCGCCTGGTCGCGCACTTTCGCATGACTGACCTGATCGACACCCACATCACCCTGCGTATTCCGGGGCCGGAGCATCACTTTCTGATCAACCGCTACGGGGTGATTTTCGACCGTATGCGCGCTTCGGACCTGGTGCGTATCGATCAGGACGGGCGAGTCGTCGATCCGGAATATGCAGGTCATCGGGTCAACGCCGCCGGCTTTGTCATTCACTCGGCGATCCACATGGCCCGCCCGGACCTCAACTGCGTGATTCACACCCACACGGCCGCCGGCATGGCGGTCGCCGCACAGAAGCACGGCTTGCTGCCGATCACTCAGCACGCGCTGAAGTTCTACGGCAAGTTGGCGTATCACACCTATGAAGGCATCGCGCTGTCGCTGGATGAGCGCGAGCGTTTGATTGCCGACCTGGGGCCGCACCGGGCGATGATCCTGCGCAATCATGGACTGTTGGTCGGTGGTTCCGGCGTGGCCCAGGCGTTCCAGGAAATACACTTTCTGGAGCGTGCCTGTCAGGCGCAAGTGGCGGCGCTGGCCGGTGGTTCGGCGTTGCATTACCCGTCCCCGGAAGTCTGTGCACACACTGCCGAGCAGTTTGACCGAGATGAGCAGGACAACATCATCGACCTGGCCTGGGAGGCCGCCCTGACCCTGATCGAATCCCAGCGCGAGTCCTACTTATCGTGAAAACCGTCACCAACACCGTGGTGTTGCTGTCCCGCGACACCTTGCTGCTCAAGCAATTGCAGGCCGCGTTTGCCCGCAGTGCGCCGCAGCTCACGACCGTGCTGGCGGATGATCCGTTGGCCAGGAATGCGCAGATTGCCGCGTGCTGGTTTCCCTTACCGGGCAGCCTCGCCGCATTGCCGAACCTGCAAGTCATTCACTCGGTGGCCGCTGGCATCGATCACCTCGATCACGACCCGTCGTGCCCGGATCTGCCGATCTGCCGAGTGGTCGATCCCGGCCACCGCCAAGGCATGACCGAGTACGTGCGCTGGGCGGCGATTCACTATCACCGCGGTTTCGATCAAGTGTTGTTGCAGCAACAGGACCAGCGCTGGGAGCGGCCGCTGCAACGGGCGGCGGGGCAATTCAAGGTCGGGGTGATGGGGCTTGGGTCGTTGGGCAGCGCGATTGCCCAGGATTTGGCCGCCGCCGGTTACGACGTTCGTGGTTGGGCGCGTCGCAGCAAGGACTTGCCGGGCGTACAGACGTTCGCCGGTGCGGAAAAACTGAACCCGTTTCTCGAAGGATTAGAGTTGCTGATCAACCTGTTGCCGCTGACCAGCGAAACCCGCGGCATCCTCGGCAGCGCAACGTTCGAGCGGCTCGCCAACGGCGCCGCGCTGGTCAATTGTGGGCGCGGCGGTCATCTGAATATCGACGACCTTGAACACGCCCTGGCCCGAGGAAAACTGCGCGGCGCGTTGCTGGATGTTTTCGAACAAGAACCGCTGCCGGTCGATCACCGTCTCTGGACAATGCCCGGCGTCACCATCACCCCGCACATGGCATCTGCGGCCTCTCACGACTGTATCGCCGAACAAATAGCAGAGAACTTTCGCCGTTTAAATACCGATGAACCGTTATTGAATTGTGCGGACCGAACACTCGGATATTAATAATAAAGCGCCTTGCAAACTCGCCCAATTAGTTGGGCGATCTATAACAACAATCCCTCACTTCGAACGTTTTACTGCCAGTTAAAACAATTAAATACGAGTTCTCGATGAACTCCTGGAGACAGTAATGAGCGATCTATCGCCTGTAGAAAAGTCCGGCGCACCTCCGGAAGTTGCAATCAGTATGAAAAAAGTTGCCGTGGCCAGTGTGATTGGCACCACGGTGGAATGGTACGACCTGTTTGTTTTCGCCACCGCTTCGGCGCTGGTGTTCAACAAAGTGTTCTTTCCGGATTTTGATCCGTTGATCGGTACCTTACTGGCGTTCGGGACGTTTGCTTCGGCGTATCTGGCCCGGATTGTCGGCGCGGCACTGTTCGGTCATTTCGGTGACCGCCTGGGACGCAAGTCGATGTTGTTGGTTTCGCTGTTGACCATGGGGGCCGCTACTTTCGCCATCGGGTTATTACCTAACTACGCGGCCATTGGTATCTGGGCGCCGATCCTGTTGTTGCTGTTGAGGGTCATTCAAGGCCTGGCGTTGGGCGGCGAGTGGGGCGGTGCGGTGCTGATGGCGGTGGAACACGCTCCCGCCAACAAACGCGGCTTGTACGGCTCGTGGGTACAGATCGGCGTTCCGGCCGGGACCATGATTGCCAACCTGGCCTTCCTGTTGATTGCCGCGTGGCTGTCCCCTGAAGACCTGTTGGCCTGGGGCTGGCGTATTCCGTTCCTGGGCAGCGTGCTGCTGATCGCCGTGGGCTTGTACATCCGCTTGAACATCTCTGAAACCCCGGCCTTCAACAAGGTCAAGGAAGCCGAGGTGCAGGTAAAAATGCCGCTGGCGGAAGTGTTTCGCAAGTACTGGAAACAAGTCGTGCTGGGCGGGATCGCCACCATGTCGACCGGGGCGTCGTTCAACATCATCGTTGCCTTCGGCCTGACGTACGGCACGCAGAATCTGGGGTTCAGCCGCAGCGTGATGCTCGGCGTGGTGTTGCTGTCCTGCGCCTGGTGCATCGTCATGTTGCCGGTGTTCGGCGCGCTGTCGGACCGTTACGGACGCAAGCCGATCATCGTCGCCGGCATCGTGGCCGAAGCGTTGGTGGCGTTCCCGTTGTTCTGGTTGATGGACACCAAAGAGTTGCCCTGTGTGATCTTCGGTTACCTGCTGTTGATGACGGCCTTCGCGGCCAATTACGGGCCGATCGCGACCTTCCTCGCCGAACTGTTCGGCACCCGTGTGCGCTATTCCGGGTTGTCGATCAGCTACATGTTGTCCGGTCTGCTCGGTAGCGCCGCGACGCCCATCGTCACCACCGCCTTGCTGGCAGCGACCGGCAAAGGCTCTTCGGTGGCCTGGTACATGATCGGCGCGGCGTTGATTTCGTTGGTGGCGCTGTTGTTGCTGACGGAGACCTTCAAGCGAGACATCAGTGAAATCCCAGCGGCAGTGCCGGCCAACGAGCCAACCCTCCGCAAACCGATCAAATCGGCCGCCGCCTGATTAATGGAGTTCAACAACATGCGCAGAATTCAGTCAGCCCCGGGCTTCATCGGCCCGGTCGGCCCTTACTCCCAGGCGGTGGTCAGCGGCCACCTGGTGTTCACCGCCGGGCAGATTCCGGCCCAGAGCGGGCTTGATGACCAGCCCGCCCATTTCACCGAACAAGTGCGACAAACCTTGCGCAATCTGGAGGCGATCCTGATTGAAGCCGGGTCCGACTTCAGCCACGTGATCAAGGTTAATGCGTACCTCACCGATCCCGCGCAGCTGGAGCCGTTCAACGCGGTGTATCGCGAGTTCCTCGGCCATGCGCCGCCGGCACGCACCACGGTGTGCGTGGCGTTGTGGGGCGTGTCGCTGGAAATCGATTGTGTCGCCGAGTTGATTGCCAAGGAGGCGCAACATGGATGAATCGCAGCTGATCGAGCAGCTCAACGCGGTGAGCTTTCCGACCCTCGGGCACTTTCTCGAAGAGGGTTTTGCTGACTCGCAACTGCGGGCCATGGTGCCCAATGTGAAACTGGTCGGCCGGGCGCTGACCCTGAAACTGGTGGGCGCCGATGCCATCGCGGTCAATCAGGCCCTGGCGCTCATCCAGCCCGGCGATGTGTTGGTGATCGATACCGACGGTGACTGGCAACACGCCCCGGTGGGCGCCGTCACCAGTTGTGCGGCGCGTTGCGCGGGGGCGGTGGGAATCGTGGTGGACGGCGCGGTGACCGACTTGCTCGAGCTGCGCGAGTCCGGCCTACCGGTCTTCGCTCGCGGTACCAGCCTGCTGACTACCAAGTTGCATGGCCGTGGCGACAGTCAGATCAATCAGCCGATCCACTGTGCCGGCGTCACGGTGCGTCCCGGGGATTTCGTGCTGGCGGACGACAACGGCGTGCTGTTTCTCGATCCGGTCACTGCGCAAAACGTCATCGAGCGTGCGCTGGCATCGGACCGGGCAGAACCGCAATTGCTGACCCGGTTAATGGCGGGCGAGCCGGTGTCCAGTGTCTTGAGTATCAAACTCTCTTAATAGTCGGCAGCCAGCCTGAAAGCTGGCTGCTCAGGAACTTCAAAATCAATGAACAAACAACCGTTGGCACTTATTGCGATCGGCAGTGCGCTATTCAGTTCGTTCAGCATGGCGGACTTTATCAAAGACAGTAAAGCGACCCTCGGGATGCGTAACTATTACTTCAATAACGATAATCGCGATGGCGCCGCGAACCCTTCCAGAACCGAAGAGTGGGCGCAGGGTTTCATGCTCAACTATCAGTCCGGATTCACCGAAGGCACTGTCGGCTTTGGTGTCGATGCCTTAGGCCTGCTGGGTATTCGCCTGGACAGCGGTGACGGTCGCCATGTTGGCAGTTCGATGATCCCCAACGATGGCAACGGCGCAGCCGAGCAATGGTCGCGTTTCGGTGCGACGGCGAAGATGCGCTTTGCCCAGACTGAAATGCGTTACGGCACCCTGACGCCGAAGTTACCGATTCTGCAGGCCAACGACGGCCGGCTGCTGCCGCAGACATTCGAGGGTGGGCAGATCGTCTCCAATGACTTCGAGCATCTGACCCTGACCGGTGGTCATCTCGAACACGCCACGGGTCGCGGTTCCAGCGACAGCACCGGACTGGCCGTGGCCGGCGGCACCCGGGAAAGCAACGCGTTCAATTTTGCCGGTGCCGATTACAAAGTCACCGATGCGCTTCTGGCGCAGTACTACTACGCCAATCTCGAAGACTATTACCAACAGCATTTCGCCGGTCTGGTTCACACCCTGACACTGGGGGATTTCGGCGCGCTGAAAACCGATTTGCGCTACTTCAAGACTTCCGCCGACGGTGCCAATGACTCGGCCAGCGGTCGGGCCAGCGGCTACCGCACCAGTGGCTTTACGCAGAACGGCGACGGCAAGATCGACAACAACACCTGGAGCCTGGCGTTCACCTGGAGCATCGGTGCTCACGCGCTGATGGCCGGTTATCAGCAGGTGTCCAGTGACAGCGGATTCGTGCAGCTCAACCAGGGTGGTTTGCCGGACAAAGGCGCTGGCGGCGCAAGCGTCTACCTGCTGACCGACCGTTACATCCAGAACTTCACCCGCGCCGGTGAACGTACCGGTTTCGCCCAGTACAGTTACGATTTCGCCGCCCTTGGCGTGCCGGGGCTCAAGGCTTCGGCGATGTACCTCTCAGGCAGCGGAATCAAGACGGTGGCCGGACCTGAGCAAGAGGAATGGGAGCGAGACCTGAGCCTCGACTATGTGATCCAGAGCGGGCCGTTGAAAAACGTCGCACTGGGTTGGCGCAACGGCATGTCACGCAGTGAAGCGTCGCGCGATGCGGACCAGAACCGCTTGGTGGTCAGCTACAGTCTGCCGTTGTTCTGATCGGGCCACTCAGTCCAGCAAGCACTGTTGCAGGCTCTCGAGAAAGATCGTCTCGGCCCGGCTCATGCGCTGCTCGCGGTTCCACAGTAAATGAATGTCCACATCGGCAATCCCTTCGTGGGGCGGCAGGCGCCAGAGCAATCCGGCGTCGACGTCCGCCGCCACCACGTGCTCGGGCAAACAGCCAATCCCGTACCCGGCGATCACCAGTCGCCGGACTTCTTCCAGGCTCGGTGATGAGGCGACGATCCGTCCGCTGAACCCTTGCTGATCACGAAAAATTGTCAGCGGCGAGAGCATGCCGCCGATCTGGTCGCTGGTGAAACTGACGAAGTTCTCCCGCTGCAAATCCCCTTCGGCAACGTTCTGTTGGCCGAACAGTGCATGGTGTTTGCCGCAGAAAAACGCATAGCGCTGACGCAGGAACAGCCGTTGTTCCAGGCGCGGTTGCGGGCGGCGATTGAGGCTCAGGCCGAGGGTCGCGGTTTTTTCCTGGAGGGCGCTGACGATGTCAGAGCTGCGCATTACGTCGACCTCCAGATCCACTCGCGGGTGCTGGCGATGAAAGTCTGCGAGGAAGTCATCGAAGCGCTCCGAAAAGATTCGGCTGATGATCAGCAAGCGAACCTTGCCGATCACTTCGTCCGCCGGTTGCTCCAGCACGCTGCTGACCTGGGACATCTGCCCGTAGATTTCCCCGGCCAGTTCGAAGATCTGCTCGCCGACTTCAGTCAGGGCAAACCGTGGCCCGCGGCGGGCGATCAGTTGTCGGCCCAGTTGCTCCTCCAGACGCTTGAGCGCCTGGCTCACCGCCGGTTGCGTCAGGTGCAGGCGGGCGGCGGCGCGGCTGATGCTCAGCTCCTGACCGATCACCCGAAAGGTGCGCAGCAGGTTCCAGTCCAGACGGTCATTGAGCAGGCGTTGTACATCGCGTTCGGCCATGGCGGCTCTCGATTATAAGCTGTCGTAATAGTCCGCATAATAAATAGAAAATTGACTAATCATAGCCCCGAGACGATAAATCATCTCCAGACAGGCGCCGTCAGAGCGCCTTGATTTTGCTGTTTCACTCCTGCCAAAAAAATAACCAAAGGAGACCGACCCATGAAGCTCCAAGCTTCTGCTCAGCCGCGCCGTGCGGCAGCCGCAGCCTTTATCGGCACCATGATCGAGTGGTACGACTTTTACATTTATGCCACCGCCGCCGCGCTGGTATTCGGCGCGCTGTTCTTCCCCTCCGACGACAAACTGTTCAGCACCATGGCCGCCTTCGGCACCTTTGCCGTGGGCTTTTTTGCGCGACCGTTGGGCGGGATTATCTTCGGCCACATCGGCGACCGCATTGGTCGCAAGAAGTCGCTGATCATCACCTTGCTGATGATGGGCGTGGTCACGGTCTGCATCGGCTTGCTGCCGACCTACGCACAAATCGGCGCAGCGACGCCGGTGCTGCTGATTCTGCTGCGCATCGTCCAGGGCATCGCCGTCGGTGGCGAGTGGGGTGGGGCGGTGTTGATGGCGGGTGAACATGCGCCGAAAGGTCGACGTAACTTCTTCGCCTCCTTTGCGCAACTGGGCAGCCCGGCCGGTTTGATCCTGTCGTTGCTGGCCTTCAGCGCCGTCACCCGTTTGCCGGAAGAGGACCTGATGAGTTGGGGCTGGCGTCTGCCGTTCCTCGCCAGTTCGTTGTTGCTGCTGGTGGGCCTGGCGATTCGCCTGGGCGTGAATGAGTCGCCGGAATTCCTCGCCAGCCGTGAACTGGCGCGCAAAAGCACACGCAAGGAGCAGGCACCGGTCATGGAAGTGCTGCGCACCGCGTGGCGCCCGTTGCTGCTGTGCATCGGCGCCAACACCCTCGGGATCGCCGGGGTGTATTTCACCAACACCTTCATGATCGCCTACACCACCCAGCAACTCGAACTGCCGCGCTCGCTGATCCTTGAGTGCCTGTTTGTGGTGGCGATCATTCAGTTCTGCATTCAACCGCTGGCGGCGTGGGTCGCCGAGAAAATGGGCGCAACACGATTCCTGTGCCTGGTGTCGTTGTTGGCCATCGCCTCGCCGTACCCGATGTTCGTGCTGGTCAGTTCGGCCCAGGCGCCGCTGATCATCCTTGGCATCGCCCTGGCGGTGGTGTGCATGGCGTCGTTCTACGCGGTGATCGCCGGTTACGTCAGCGGCATGTTCGAGACCCGTGTGCGCTACACCGCAATTTCGTTGGCCTATCAGATTTGCGGCGCCGTGGCTGGTGGCCTGACGCCGCTGATCGGCACGCTGTTGGCGCATAAGTTCGCCGGCCAATGGTGGCCGATGGCGGTGTTCTACAGCCTGATTGCCGCGACTTCGCTGATCTGTGTCCTGTCCCTTGCCCGTCGCCATGCCAGCGCTGAACGCCTCGAAATGGCCAACGCTTGATTAACGTATTTCCAG
The DNA here is from genome assembly GCF_050434865.1 of Pseudomonas silensiensis. NCBI lineage: Bacteria > Pseudomonadati > Pseudomonadota > Gammaproteobacteria > Pseudomonadales > Pseudomonadaceae > Pseudomonas > Pseudomonas silensiensis. The sequence goes on along the minus strand of NZ_JBNDJH010000031.1, from coordinate 69,659 downwards.
GAGTAACTCATGTTGAAGATTAATGGTGAACGCCTCTGGGCGAGTCTGATGGACATGGCCGAAATCGGCGCCACCGCACGTGGCGGCAGCTGCCGCCTGGCCCTGAGCGATGAAGACAAGGCCGGTCGCGAACTGTTTTCCCACTGGTGCCGCGAAGCCGGCATGACCCTGAGCGTGGATGCCATCGGCAACCTGTTCGCCCGCCGCGCCGGCACCGACCCCGATGCCGCGCCCGTGATGATGGGCAGCCACCTCGACACCCAACCTGAAGGCGGGCGTTTCGATGGCGTCTACGGCGTACTCGCCGGCCTGGAAGTGGTGCGTTGCCTGAATGACCTCGGCATTCAGACCCGCAAACCGCTGGAAGTGGCGGTGTGGACCAACGAAGAAGGCGCACGCTTCACCCCGGCGATGTTCGGCTCGGCGGTGTTCACCGGGATCATGCCACTGGACGCAGCGCTGGCGGTGCGTGACATCGACGGCATCAGCGTTGCCGAGGCGTTGCAACGCACTGGTTACGCCGGCGCGCGCCCGTTTGGCGGCGCGGTGGATGCGTACTTTGAAGCGCACATCGAACAAGGTCCGATCCTCGAAGACAACGCCAAAAGCATCGGCGTGGTCAGCGGCGGCCAGGCGATTCGCTGGCTCGACGTGCGGGTCGAAGGCATGGCCGCCCACGCCGGTACCACGCCGATGCCGCTGCGCAAAGACGCCTTGTATGGCGTGGCGCGGATGATCCAGGTCATCGAAAGTCTGGCCACCGATTTTGCCCCAGAAGGCCTGACCACCGTCGGTGAGTTGAGCATCAACAAATCCTCGCGCAACACCATTCCTGGCTTGGTGAATTTCACTGTCGACCTGCGTCATCACCGCGACGAAGCCATCGAGGCCATGGAGCAGCAAGTCCGCGAGCGGCTTCAGGCGATTGCCGATAGCCGAGGCTTGAACCTGACGATTACGCCTCACTGGATCAGCCCGGCAACACCGTTCGATGCCGATTGCGTGGCGGCGGTGCAGCAGGCGGTGGACGCGCTGGGCTACGCTCAGCAACCGATTGTCAGCGGCGCCGGGCATGATGCGATTCACCTCGCGCGGTACTGCCCGACGGCGATGGTGTTCATTCCTTGTGTGGGCGGTTTGAGCCATAACGAGGCCGAGGATGTGCTGCCCGAAGATGTGCGTCAGGGCACTGATGTGTTGCTCAACGCCGTGCTGGCCCGCGCCGGCGTCGCTAATTAAAGAACGGTGCTGTGAACACAAACCCTGTGGCGAGGGAGCTTGCTCCCGCTTGAGTGCGCAGCACTCACAAAACCAGCGAGGGCTGCCAGAGTTTTGGGGCCGCTACGCAGCCCAGCGCGAGCAAGCTCGCTCGCCACAGAGTGCTCTTCCGGGCACAAGATCTACGTTATCTGACAGGTATTTAATCCATGCGCAGTTTTTTCCACCCCGAACAATTGCTTCACCACCCCCGCAGCTACTACTCCCGTGGGCAGATGCGCACACCACAGGAAGTGCCGGAGCGGGCCCAGCGGTTGGTCCAGGCGTCGCACTCGCTGGGCTTTACGGTTGAGCAACCGGTCGATGCCGGGCTCGATCCACTGCTGGCAGTCCACGGCGCGCCTTACCTGGCGTTTTTGCAGGAAGCCCATCAGCGCTGGAAGGAGATTCCCGAGGATTGGGGCGACGAGGTGATGTCGAACATCTTCGTGCGCGAGCCCAATGCCCTGCGCGGGATTCTCGCCCAAGCTGCGCGCTATCTGGCGGACGGCAGTTGCCCGGTGGGCGAGCAGACCTGGCGTTCGGCCTATTGGTCGGCGCAAAGCGCGATCGCTGGCGCCCAAGCCTTGCTCGATGGCGAGCCGGCGGCCTACGCCTTGTGCCGTCCACCAGGGCATCATGCCCGGGCCGAGGCGGCGGGAGGTTTCTGTTATGTGAACAATGCAGCGGTGGCTGCGCAGGTTCTGCGTGGCGGTTTTGCGCGAGTCGCAGTGCTCGACACCGACATGCACCACGGTCAGGGGATTCAGGAGATTTTCTACGACCGCGATGACGTGCTCTACGTCTCCGTGCATGGCGATCCGACCAACTTCTATCCGGGGGTTGCCGGGTTCGTTGATGAGCGCGGTGTCGGGAAGGGCGAGGGCTTCAACCTCAACTTGCCGATGGCGCATGGCGCCAGCGAGGCGGACTTCCTGGGTCAACTGGACGTGGCATTGGCGGCGGTGAAAGACTTCGGTGCCGAGGTGCTGGTGCTGTCCCTGGGGTTCGATATTTTCGAGCTGGATCCGCAGAGCAAAGTGGCGGTGACCCGTGAAGGGTTTGCGCTATTGGGCGAGCGGATTCGCAGCCTTGGGTTGCCGTGTCTGATAGTGCAGGAGGGCGGGTATCACCTGGAGAGTCTGGAGGATAATGCGCGGGCGTTTTTTGTGAATGCCGAGGTGTGGCAGCTCTGAGTTTATGGTTGTCCGGGAAATAGCTATCGCGAGCAGGCTCACTCCCACAATGGACCGAAGTGAACAGCAGATTTTTGTTCAACACAGGCCACTGTAGGAGTGAGCCTGCTCGCGATGAACGATAACGCGGTCCCCCGGATGAAACACAAGCGCCGTAAGGCACTTGCCATTGCCCTGACGTTAACGTAAAGATTGCGGCAGGGCGCTGAACTTGAAAAAGCGCAGGGCGGACCGATCCGGAGCGCTTGATGACGCTAATAAAAACAACTCCACCCAGACTGCACCGCGAAGCCCGGCTGGCCCGGGAAAAACTCCACCTCGAGGGCGAAGTCCCGGATGGCGTGTTGCGGGCGGAAATCGATGCGTCGTGGCGGCGTAGCCTCAGCCATGGCGTGCATTTCAATGCCAAGCACGAGCTGGCGCTGGAATCGAGCGCGAGCCTCGATGTGCTGTTGGCGAGCAATCGGCTGCTGATCGACGCGGCATTGCCGGCCATCGATTACCTGGCCGAACGCCAGGGCAAGGAAGGGCTGATCATCCTCGCCAATTCCGACGCCACCATCCTCGCCGTCGAAGGTCGTGCCGACCGTCTCAAGGGCAGCGGCCTGCAAGACATCACCCTTGGCGCCTGCTGGAGCGAAGCCGCTCGCGGCACCAACGCGCTGGGCACCGCACTGGTGGAAGCCCGGCCAACCATGATTGATTGCGGTGAACATTACCTCGATCGCCTGACCGATTTCTCCTGCACCTCGGTGCCGATCCATTGCCCCCAAGGCGACATCCTCGGCGTACTCGACCTGACCCGCGAAGGCCCGCTGGGCCGCGTGCATGACAGCACCGCGTTGCTGGCCATGGCTGTCAGCCAGATCGAAAGTCGCGTCTTTAACTCAAGCTATCCGGATGAGATCGTCCTCGCCTTCCACAGCCGTCGGCAATACCTCGAATCCCCTTGGCAGGGCCTGTTGGCGGTGAGCCTCGGCGGGCAGATTCTCGCGGTCAGCGCCCAGGCCTGTCAGTTGCTCCACGCCGAGCGCTCGGCGCTGGTCGGCCGACGCTGTGAAGAGTTTCTGGGCGTCGATGGCCTGCAACTGCTGTCGCGTCTGCATCAGGGCGGTGTCGGCAGTTTGCAAACGGCCAAAGGCGAGTTCTTCTACAAAACCCTGCGTGCGCCGCAGCGTTCAATCAACGTCAGCACGCCGCCGCGCAGCACAGCGAAAACCGCCAAGCCACAACCGGATCTCGAATCCCTGGCCGGCAGCAATGTCCGTTATGCCCGAGCCTTGCGCATGGCGCGTCAAGGCCTGGCCAATGAGCTGCCCGTGTTACTGCTGGGTGAAACCGGCACCGGTAAGGAAGTCATCGCCCGCGCCCTGCACATGGCCGGCACCCGCTGTGATAAACCCTTCGTTGCGGTGAACTGCGCGGCGATCCCCGAAGGCCTGATCGAGTCGGAATTGTTCGGCTACCGCGAAGGCGCATTCACCGGCTCGCGTCGTGGCGGCATGATCGGTCGTCTGCAACAGGCCCATGGCGGCACCCTGTTTCTCGATGAAATCGGCGACATGCCGCTGGCCTTGCAGGCCCGTCTGTTGCGGGTGTTGCAGGACCGCAAAGTGGCACCGTTAGGCGCCGGCGAAGAGCAAGACATCGACGTCGCCTTGATCTGCGCCACACACCGCGACCTCAAGCGACTGGTCGAAGAAAAACACTTCCGCGAGGATTTGTTTTATCGGGTCAACGGCATCAGCGTAATGCTCCCGGCCCTGCGCGAACGTGAGGATTTCAGCGGTTTGGTCACTCGCCTGCTGGCCAAGCTGGATGCGCCGACGATGGTCCTGCATGACGATTTGAACCGCTTGCTCGGCGGCTATCACTGGCCGGGTAACATCCGCCAGTTGGAAATGGTCCTGCGCACCGCGCTGGCCATGCGCGAGCCGGGGGACACCGTTCTCACCCTCGACCACTTGCCCGACAGCATGCTCGACGAGTTGAGCGCTACCGAACGCCCTCAGGCCGGCAGCATTCGCGAAAACGAACTGGAACTGATTCGCCAGTCCCTGGACACTCACCAGGGCAACGTCTCGGCCGCCGCCGACGCCTTGGGCATCAGCCGTGCGACCTTGTATCGCAAGCTCAAACAGTTGCGCTCGTGATGCAGCGCTTGATCGTCCGGCTGATCGACAGCCAGAACCCCGAAGCACTGCAAGCGGCATTGCGCTGGCTCTACAGCTTCGTGCGGCCGCATCGTCTGGCGATTGCCGGGCTGCTCGGGTTATCGGTTTGCGCCTCGTTGCTGGTGTTGGTCCAGCCTTGGCTGACCAAACTGCTGATCGACGATGGTTTGCTCGCACGCAACTTTCCGATGCTGGTGCTGATCGCCGGGCTGATGATCGTCGCCGGGTTGTTGGGCACTGCGCTGTCGGGGATCAACCGTTACCTGCACACGCGACTGTCCGGGCGGATTCTGTTCGCCCTGCGCGACGACCTCTATCGACATTTGCAAACCCTCTCGCCGAGTTTCTACGGCCAGCGCCGCATTGGTGACCTGATGTCACGCCTCGATGGCGACGTCGCAGAGATCCAGCGCTTTGCCGTGGACTCCTTGTTCTCGGCGGTGTCGAGCGTGATCGGTCTGGTCTGCGCCGTGGCGATGCTACTGACCCTGTCGTGGAAACTCTCGTTGCTGGCGCTGGTGCTGATTCCCCTCGACGTGCTCTGGCTGCGCTGGATGCGGCGCAAGGTCGAGCGCGATGTGCGGCAATTGCGCGAGCGCTCGGCGGACATGTCCTCGTTCATGGTCGAGACCTTGCCGGTGATGAAGTTCATCCAGTCTGCCGGCCAGCAACAGCGTGAATCGCGGCGCCTGGAGACGCTGGGCCAAGGCTACATGAGCCAGTTGCTGCGCCTGCAAGTCACCGAGTTTTTCACTCAGGCGGTGCCGGGCACACTGACGTCTCTGTCCCGCGCCTGCGCGTTCCTGATCGGCGGATATTGGGTGGTGCAGGGGACCTGGCAACTGGGCGCGCTGATCGCGTTTTCCACCTACCTGGGCATGGCCGTCGGACCGGTGCAGAGCCTGCTGGGCCTCTATGTCGCGATTCAGCGAATGACCGTCAGCCTCGGTCGCGTGATGGAGTTGCGCGGCGAAGAACCGACCGTTCTCACGCCAGTCACGCCCCAACCGATGCCGGCTTCCGGCGAGCTGCGTTTCGAGGACGTGCATTTCAGCCATCCCGGTCGCCCGACAACCCTGCGCGGCATCGAAGCGCGAATTCCCTACGGTTTGAAAGTCGCCCTGAGCGGCGGCTCCGGGGTCGGTAAATCGACCCTGATCGACCTGCTGCAACGGCACCACGATCCGCAGTCGGGCCGGGTGTTGCTGGGGGAGGTCGATCTGCGCGAACTGGACCTGTTCCAATTGCGTCGGCGGATTGCCGTGGTCAGTCAGGACATCGTGCTGTTTCGCGGCAGCCTTGCCGACAACCTGGGCTATGCGGTGCCGGACGCCAGCCGTGAAGCGATTGCCGAGGTGGCGCGGCTGGCGCAACTCGACAGCCTGATCGAGTCGTTGCCCGAAGGCCTCGACAGCCCGTTGGGTGAGCGCGGTCAGCAGCTGTCCGGCGGGCAGAAACAGCGCATCGCCATCGCCCGGGCGCTGTTGCAGGATCCATTGATTCTGGTGCTGGACGAAGCGACTTCGGCGGTGGATGAAGCCACCGAGCGCGAAGTCATCGAAGCCATCGATCGACTGTTTGCCGGGCGTACGCGGATCCTCATCAGCCACCGTCCTTCAACCTTGGCGGATGCCGATTTGCGCTTTGAATTGCTCGACGGCGTACTCACTTCAAAAACGGTGCTGCATGAAGCCTGAGCTGCGGATTGGCGTGGTGGACAGCGGTCACTCGGCGGCGCAGCGGGTGCAGGTGATCGCCGGGCGGCGCTTCTCGTTGCTGGAGGATGGCCTGGCCGAAAGCGACTTGCGCGACGATCCGCTGGGCCACGGCAGTGCGGTGGTCGAGGCTATTGGTCGACGGGCGCCGTCGGCGGTATTTTGCATCGCTCAGGTGTTCGACCAGCGAGGGGTCACCAGCGCGTTGCAGATCGCCACGGCGATTGATTGGCTGGTGGCGCAGGACGTTCGACTGATCAATTTGAGCCTCGGTCTGCGTCAGGACCGCAGCCTGTTGCGTGAAGCCTGTGCGGCGGCGGTGGCGCGAGGTGTTTTGCTGTGTGCGTCCAGTCCGGCGCAGGGCGAGGGCGTGTTTCCGGCGAATTATCCACAGGTGCTGCGAGTCACCGGCGACGCACGTTGCGCCGAACAGGAATGGTCGTGGCTCAACAGTGCTCAGGCGGATTTCGCCGCGTGTGTGCATGGCACCTATCCGGGGCAGTCCGGTGCCAGTCTTGGGTGTGCGGCGTTGAGCGGGCACATTGCGGGTTTCCTGGTTGCACATCCCGAGGCGAGCAACGAACAGGTCATCGAGTGGCTGCGGGAGAATGCCCGCTATCGCGGCCCTGAACGGCGCTTCGGACCATGATTTTGATTCTTGGCGCAGGGCCTGCCGGAGCAGCGGTTGCCTTGGGTTTGCGTCGGCTCGGTTATCCCGTAACGCTGGTCAGCGAATGGCGGCGGTTTGCGGCGCTGGAAGGCGTTTCCATACGGGTGCTGGAGGCGTTGCGTGGCGCGGGGCTGCATCAGGCGCTGGCGGATGCAGCGCTGCCGTCCCAACGACAGGTGTCATGGAACGGTCAGCAGCATGCGCAAAACATCGAATTTTTACTGGATCGCCCGAGCTTTGATCGTGGCTTGCGCGAGGACCTGCGCCTGGCTGGCGTTGAACTGATCGAAGGCCGAGTGCTGACCGTTCAGACATTGGCTTCGGGGCATCGGATCGAGGTCGAAGGGCGCGAGGCGCTGCTGGCGGATTTTCTGGTTGAGGCGCGTGGGCGTCAGGCACCAGCGCTGGGCAAAGGCCTGCGCGGGCCGGAGACGGTCAGTTTGCTCAATCGCTGGCAAGGTACGCCGGGCAGTACCGCCAGTGCGGTGGAAAGTCTTGAGGACGGCTGGGCCTGGATGGCCCGGCGAGCCGACGGTCAGTGTTACTGGCAGTGGACGGTGGACGTGGCCAGTGCTGAATTGCCGGGCAAGGCGCAGTTGCTCGATTACTGTCGTCAACGGCGCCAAGGCTCGGCGTTGGCGCGGGCGTTTTTCGGTGCCGGGCCTGAGATCGATCTACAGCTGCATGCTCGCAGCAGCACGGCGATTCTTTGCCCGCAGGTGTGTGGTGATAACTGGATACGGGTCGGCGATGCGGCGATGGCGGTGGATCCGCTGTCGGGCAACGGGATTTTCCAGTCCTTGTCCTCGGCGTTACAGGCGCCGACGGTGATCAATACGTTGTTGCGTAAACCCGAGCGAGCGGCGCTGGCTCAGCGCTTCCATCAGCAACGGGTGGAGCAGTTGTTTTTGCGTTTTGCGCGGATCGGGCGGGATTTTTATGCCGATGAGCAGCGTTGGTTGCAGCAGCCATTCTGGCAGGCGCGGCGGCAGTGGCCGGATGCTGAGGTGGCGCATGCCGAGGCGGATTTTTCCGCGCTGAGGATTGAATGTGCGCCGGTGTTGAAAGAGGGTTTTGTGGATGAGGCCGAGGTGGTGATCACGGCGGATCAGCCGCTGGGGATCTGGCATGTGCAAGGGGTTGAGTTGGCGCCGTTGGTGCGGCGGTTGCGGACCGAGCCGGCCGAGCAGGCGTTGGCGGGGTTGACGGTGGAGCAGGGACGGGTGGTTCGCAGTTGGTTGTTGAGTCAGGGATATCGACCCCTCACCCTAACCCTCCCGAAACGTCGGACCGCCCCAGAGGGTAGAGGGGACTGACCGAGGTGTTCTTGGAACCGCATCGACCTGAAATATCGAGTCGAACTCTGGTTCTGAAAACCATGAAGATCGGCTCCCTTTCCCCCTCTCCCCATTGGGGAGAGGGCTGGGGTGAGGGGTGGATTTTAAATCCAACACCAATCCATCCCCCCAAAACCTACAACTTAATCAACACCGACTTCAACTCGGTGTAATGCTCAATCGCCGCATACCCCATCTCGCGCCCAACTCCCGACATCTTGTACCCACCAAACGGCAATGCCGGGTCCAGCGCGCTGTGGCAATTGACCCACACCGAACCCGACTTGATCCGCGGAATCATCCGGTGCACCGCCGCCAGATCGTTCGACCAGATACTTGCCCCAAGCCCATACGGACTGTCATTGGCCATGCGCAACGCATCGGCTTCATCATCGAACGGAATCGCCACCAGCACCGGCCCGAAGATCTCCTCCTGCACCAGCGAGTGCTTCTGATCGACATCGACAATCACCGTCGGTTTGACGAAGAACCCCGGCCCGAACTGCTCGCCACCGCAAGCGATGGTCGCACCACTTTCCCGGCCTTTTTCGATGTACCCGTAAACCCGCTCCTGCTGACGCGCCGAGATCAGCGGCCCCATCTCGACGCTTGGGTCCAGTCCATTACCCAGTTTCATGGCATTGGCGATGTCGGCGATGTCCGCCACTACATTGTCGAAATGCTTGCGCTGCACATACAGCCGCGAGCCTGCGCAGCACACTTGGCCCTGATTGAAAAAAATCGCGCTGGCGGCACCGGCAGCGGCGCTCTTCAGGTCGGCGTCGGCCATGACGATGGTCGGCGATTTGCCGCCCAGTTCCAGGGTCACCCGGGTCATGGAATCCATGGCGATCTTGCCGATCTGCTTGCCCACGGCGGTGGAGCCGGTGAAGGTCAGCTTGTCCACCAGCGGGTTGTGCGTCAGGGCGGAACCGGCGGTGATGCCCGTGCCGGTGACTACGTTGAACACGCCCTCGGGGTAACCGGCTTCCAGCACCAGTTCGGCGAGTTTCAGCGCGGTCAGCGGGGTTTCGTCGGCAGGTTTGAGTACCACGGTGCAACCGGTGGCCAGGGCCGGGCCGAGTTTCCAGCAGGCCAGCAGCAGCGGGAAGTTCCAGGCGACGATGGCGCCGACCACGCCCACCGCTTCGCGGCGGATGAAACTGTGGAACTGATCGTTGGGCATTAACGGCAACGACACTTCAACGCTGGAACCTTCGATCTTGGTCGCCCAACCGGCCATGTAGCGCAGGAAGTCGATGGACAGTTGCACGTCCATCACCTGGGCCACCGCCGCACTTTTGCCGTTGTTCAGGCATTCCAGTTGCGCCAGCAGTTCGGCGTCGCGCTCCATCAGGTCGGCGAGTTTCCACAGCAGGTTCTGCCGCTCCCGAGGTCGGGTGCGGGTCCAGGCTGAATCATCGAAGGCCTGACGGGCGGCGAGCACGGCGCGGTCGACATCCTCAGGCGTGGCCCGTGGCACGACGCACAGCACTTCGCCGGTGGCCGGGTTGTGCAGGGGCATGGTCTGGCCGTCGGCGGCCTCGACCCAATCGCCGCCGATGAGCATGCGCGGAGCGCGCTGGATGAACGCCGAGGTGGCGGGAAGCAGATGAGGGAGGGGCATTTGGCGAAACCTCTTGTTGTTTGTGAGAACAGAGGTTTCGCAATGGCTGTGCCAAGTAGCCTGAAAGGCAAGGCAGCCCTTGGTCGGCGGGGTTTTGGGGTACTCAAGGGAATCGCGAACGCTGTGAGATTTGTTGCAAATTGCGACAACCATGAGACGACGAGCAACCGGGTGGCGACCTTGAGGCCCCCACTAATGAGGATTAGAATTTTCAGGCTCGGTGGGTGAAATGACGGACCGTTCATCCGGCAATACATCTGCTGTGAGGGAGGTAACGATGTTCCTTTCAACCCTGGAAATTCAAAACATCATTGAACACAGTTTTCTGCCGTCCGTTTGCACATGCAACATGGAGGCAGACCAGTCTCTGACGATTCGGGTCTGTGATTGCATGACCGGCAAAGTGGATCTGGTGGCCACCCATGTTCCGCTGTGGACCCTGGACAGCCCCCACGCGATCGCGTCACTGGTAGCGGACATGCGCCACGAGATCGACGTGCATAAAGGCATTCACCCCACCTTTAATCCCTGAACCGGCGTCACGCCGCACCGTTGGAAGGCGGTGCGGCCTGCGCCGATTATTCAGGCTGCAAACTTCTGGGAAATTTCTTCGAACGTGTTGCCATCCACGGCAACCAATAGCTTTCTGTCGTCCTTGAGCGTCGCCAGAAAGGTCACTTCGGTTTCCTTGCCGGCCAGCATGAACCCGGCGATTGCGCCGATGGGGCCCAACAGCATGGCCCCGGCCACGCCAAAGCCGATGGCATCCTTGATGTTGTTGATCGAATCCTCGTTGGCCACTTCCACGCGCTTGAATGATGAGAGCGGAAGGGTAATGCCGGGCCATGGGTGAAGCGACGTTCTGAGGGTGAAAACGCCGTCTCTGTACTCTCCATCACCCTGCAGAAAGTCCCCCGCCAGGACAGTGATGCTTGCCATTTTTTTATCCCCTGGTGGCAATCGGTGAACACCCATTTCGCGCTTGCAGGGGGGCGTCGTCAATCGTCGGCCGATGAGCTGTTCCGGTCAGGCCATCTATGCTTGTCTCAGACTGCAACAACTGTCGCGATATTAGACGCAGGCGATCTCGTTCAGCGATGGCGAAAAGCGCTCGTCTTTACGCAACATATTGATTTAAAAGCCAATCGGCAAGCTGGCACGCTCCGTGTATTGCTCATCGCAGACGTTTCTCTTGCCTCCGTCAGCGGTGCGCCGCCGACGGCAGAAACCATAAAAACGATAAGCCACAAAAATAAGAAAGCACCGTGCGAGGTTCGACGTTGATGAAGAGAAAACTCCGATCAGGCCTGAGTGCCAGTCTGCTGGCCGTGGCCGCTTGTGTGGCGCTGCATTCGCCTTACAGCCTGGCAGCCCGCGACGCTCAGACCATCCTCAAGGAAACCTGTCAGGGCTGTCATACCCCCGAGGCCGATAACGCCCTGAGCCGCATCAGCCACCAGCGCAAAACCCCTGAAGGCTGGCTCATGAGCATCGCCCGCATGCAAACCATGCACGGTTTGCAGATCAGCGATGGCGACCGCCGAACCCTGGTCAAATACCTGGCCGACACTCAAGGCCTGGCCCCAAGCGAGACCGACGGCGTGCGTTATGCGCTGGAGCGTCGACTCAATACCGTCGAGAAATTCGACGACCAGACCAGCCAGATGTGCGGCCGCTGCCACTCCGGTGCGCGGGTCGCCCTGCAACGGCGTCCGGCCCAGGAGTGGGAGCGCCTGGTGAACTTCCACCTCGGCCAATGGCCGTCGCTGGAATACCAGGCGCTGGCCCGTGACCGTGACTGGTTCGACCTTGCCCGCAAAGACATGGTGCCGCTGCTGGCCAAGCGTTATCCGCTGGACAACCCTGCCTGGAAAAAATGGCTGAGCACCGCGCCAAAAGCCGAAGCGCTGGTGGGCGACTGGAGTTTCAGCGGCCACTTACCGGGCAAGGGTGAATTGGCCGGTGTGATGAGCGTCACGGCCGATGGCAGCGACACGTTCAAGGTCAGCGTCAAAGGCCAATACGCCGATGGCAGCCCGTTCAACGGCGATGGCAGCGCGATTCTCTACACCGGCTACGAATGGCGCGGCAACGTGACCATCGACGGCGTGACCATGCGCCAGGTGTTCGCCGCCCAAGGCAACGCGATGCAGGGCCGGATGTTCGAGGCCGAGCATGATGAGCGAGGCCTGGACTTCGTCGCCGCCAAGCAGGGCAGTAGTCGTTTGCTGGCGGTGCAGCCGGGTTACCTGAAGGCTGGCGCCGAAACTGAAGTGACCCTTGTCGGCAGCGGTCTCACCGGCAAACCGAACTTCGGCAAAGGCGTGGAAGTGGTCGAAGTGCTGGAGCAAAGTCCGGAGCGCATGCGGGTCAAACTCAAGGCCGCAGCCAATGCCCAGCCTGGTTTACGCGCAGTCTCCGTCGGCGCGCTGAAAGGCCCGACCTTGTCGGTCTACAGCAAGATCGCTGAAGTCAAAGTCGTGCCTGAGTTCTCGGTGGCGCGAATCGGTGAGGGCGGTGGTTCGACACCGAAAGTCCAGGGCCGTTTCGATGCCGAAGCCTGGGGCAAGGGCACCGACGGCAAGCCATATCGCATCGGCGTGTTCCCGGCGCAGTGGTCGGTCGAAGCCTTCGACGACCGCGCCAAGGAAGACGAAGACGTCAAGTTCGCCGGCACCATGCAGGCTGACAGCGGCGTGTTCACACCGGGCGATGCCGGGCCGAACCCGCAACGCAAGATGTCCACCAACAATGCCGGCAACCTCAAGGTGATTGCCGCCGTCGACGACGCAGGGAAATCCCTGACCGGCGAAGGCCACATGATCGTCACCGTGCAACGCTGGAACAATCCACCCATTCCATGAGTTGGCTGATTTCAAACGATTCAGACACTTTTTCGGAATGATCGCAGGCCCCGCCAATCGGGGTTTGCACAGGAGGTTGCAATGGGCGCTATTTTGAATCTGGTCGAACGGAACCTGCACGAAGTGCACGTCGATGCCGACCGCATGCTGTTTCACATCCCCAGCAGTTCGCTGTTCGCCAGCGATGAGCTGACGGGCACCATCATTGATACCTTGCGCGGTCCCGGCTGTTCGTCCGAGGACCTGATCCAGCGTTTGGCTTCGCGTTTTAACGGCGAGGAAATCACCGAGACCCTGCGCGAGTTGATGTCTCTGGAACTGGTCAGCGACGGCTCGCCGCTGACCCCCGACATCGGCACCAAGCGGGTCGAGCGCACGGCGATCAATACCGTGGTGCTCAACGTCAACACTGGGTGCAATCTGAGCTGCACCTACTGCTACAAGGAAGACCTGGACAAGCCGTCGGCCGGCAAGAAAATGGACGTGGAAACGGCCGTCGCCTCTGTAGAAATGTTGCTGCGTGAATCCCCGGACGAAGAGCGTTTCACTGTGGTGTTCTTCGGCGGCGAGCCGCTGAGCAATCGCAAGCTGATCGAGTACATGGTCGACTATTGCGAGAAGCGTTTCCGCGAGGCGGGCAAGTTCGTCGAGTTCGTCATGACCACCAACGCCACGCTGCTCACCGAGGAGACCGTGGACTATCTGAATGCCCACCGTTTCGGCCTGTCAGTCAGTATCGACGGACCGAAAACCGTGCATGACCGCAACCGCATCACCGTGGGCGGGCAGGGCACGTATGACGTGGTGCGACGCAAGGCTGAAATGCTGCTGTCGCGCTACAACAGTCGTCCGGTGGGGGCCCGCGTCACCTTGACCACCGGCGTCACCGACGTCGAAACCATCTGGGATCACCTGTTCAACGAACTCGGTTTTGCCGAAGTCGGCTTTGCCCCGGTGACCTCCGGCGACATCAGCACCTTCAACCTGTCCAGCGACGAACTGATCGAAGTCTTCGCCAGCATGAAGAGACTCGGCCGGCGCTATCTGGAAGCAGCACTGGAGCACCGCAACATCGGTTTCTCCAACCTGCACCAGTTGATCACCGACATCCACGAAGGCCACAAAAAAGCCCTGCCTTGCGGCGCTGGCCTGAAGATGTTGGCGGTGGATCACAAGGGCGAATTGAATCTGTGCCACCGCTTTACCGGCTCATCGTTGCCGACTTTCGGCAACGTTCATAGCGGGGTGAAACAGGTTGAGTTGAACGACTTCCTATCCCAGCGCCTGGACCGCACCAACACCGGTTGCGAGGACTGCCAGATCCGCAATCTCTGCTCCGGCGGCTGCTACCACGAGAGCTATGCCCGTTACGGTGACCCGACCCACCCGACCTATCACTACTGCGAACTGATGCGTGACTGGGTCGACTTCGGCATCGAGGTCTACACCCGGATCATGGCCCACAACCCTGCGTTTATCAGCAGCTACATCACTCCGCGCAAGGCTCACTGATATGAAACATCTCAAGGCAATCAATAATAAAGCGCTGAAACTGGATGAGGCCGCGGCCGAAAACCGCATCGAAGAAGTGGTGGCGATGAGTTCCGTCGCCGGCTGCGCCTCGACCACCGACCCGGGTTGGGAAATCGACGCCTTTGGCGGTGTGTCGTCGCTGTGCCAGCCGATGGAAGCTGACCTTTACGGTTGTTCCGACCCTTGCTGGTGGCCGGCCCAGGTGCCCGACATGATGAGCACCTACCCGGACTGGAACAAGGATGCCCAGGCGTCCAACGACAACTGGCGCAACCTTGGCACTGTCTTCCCTAAAGACAAGTGATCGGACAGAGAAGAAGGATTCCAGCATGCCTAGCATCAAAGCCTGCGGCCTGGCCGCGTTCGCCGTCCTGAGCGCCTGTTCGCTCACTGTTCTGGCCGATGAAAACACTGCTCTCGAAACCGGTCACGAGTACATGTTGACCACCAATTACCCGAACAACCTGCACGTCATCGACGTGGCTACCGACACCTTGTTCAAGACCTGCAAAATGCCGGATGCCTTCGGTCCCGGCACCGTTCAGTTGTCGCCGGACCGCAAGACCGCTTACGTGCTGAACAATCACTACGCGGATGTCTACGGCGTCGAACTCGACAGCTGCAAGCAGGTATTCCACGCCAGCATCACCCAGAAACCGGGGGAGAAAGCGCGGTCCATGTTCGCCTTCACCCTCAGCCACGACGGCAAGGAACTGTTCACCATTGCCAACCCGACGTTGATGCTCAACGACCGCTACGAAGTGCAGCAACCGCGGCTCGATGTGTACGCCACCGACGCCGGCATGGACGCCAAACCCGTGCGCAGTTTCCCGGCGCCACGGCAGTTGACCATCATGCAGAGCGGTGACGACGGCACGCTGTACGTGGCGGGGGCGGATGTCTACAAGGTCGATGTGAAGACCGGCAAGTTCGACGTGCTGATCCCCAGCCGCCACTGGAAACGCCCGGGCTATAGCGCGCCGGACGTGCTCTACGTGTGGAACCAGCAGACTTATCGCCATGACTTCTCGCTGCTCTACACCGCGGCGAAATTCAAGGACAAAAAGCAGGACCCGCTGACCGCCGAGTACCTCTACGGGCTGTTCAGCATCGATCTGAAAACCGGCAAGACCGAAACCACCGACTTCGGCCCTCTGACGGAAATCTACTTCAGCGGCATGCGCTCGCCGAAGGATCCGAACCTGATGTTCGGCGTGCTCAACCGTTTGGCGAAGTACGACATCAAGGAGAAGAAAATGCTCCAGGCGGCGACGCTGGATCACTCCTACTACTGCATTTCGTTCAACAAGGACGGCAGCAAGATTTACCTGGCGGGGACGTTTAACGATGTGGCGATCTTTGATCCCGAGAGCATGAAGCAGATTGGCAGCATCAAGTTGCCGGGTGGGGATATGGCGATCACGACCGCACAGCTATTTGTCCGATAACCTCGGTGCCTGAACTGGCGCCTTCGTCGGATCGCCGCCCGGAGCAAGCCCGCTCCCACATGGGTTTATGTTGAACACAAAATTTGTGTACGACGCAGATCCACTGTGGGAGCGGGCTTGCCCCGGGCGGCGTTCCGACGATGAGGCCCTCAAGGTCACAGAATCATCAAACCCCAGGCACAGGACAACTCAAATCCCCCTCCTGACACTTCAAATAATTCTTGAAAGTCTCAACCCGCGCCTTGGTCAACTCAGTCACACAGTTGCTGTAGATCAGCGGATACACACTCCCGCCTTCCACCCCGGCGCTCGCGAACTTGCACTCGGCATCCCGAAACGCAACCCACGACCGCTGCGCCCCGATCAGCAGCTTTTTGCTTTCGGGGTTGCTCTTCAAACGCTCGTTGATCTGCTGGTAAAGCGCATTCAACTCCTTGTCCGCCGTCTTGTGCTGCTGCGCCGCGCACTGATTCATCGTCGCCTGATCGGTGGCGTTGTCGCAGTCCACTGCATAAGCGGCAGTAGTGAACAGCAGAGGCGTCAGTGCCAGGAGAAAGCGTGGGAGCATGGGAATTCTCGCTTTGACGTGGAAAGTTGGGGGGCAGTGTAGCGCTATGTATGGGCCTGGCTATGCCTGCCATTCAGGGCATTTTTTAATCGATTCATAGCCAAGCCATGGCACATCATGTGATGTCCAGATATGCGCCTGAGGCGTCATTTTCGGGTCATTATCCAGTGTCGCCACACGAACAATGACGTGGGGTTGGGCCAAGCGTTCAGCCATCAAGTGTGAACCGCAGACCGAACAGAAATGCCGAAGCTTGCCCGGCGACGATTCGTAGCTGCTCAGGCGGTCCTGCCCTTTGGTCCAGCGAAAATGTTCGCGCATGACCCCCGCTGTCGAGGCGAATGCCGCCGCGTGCGCCTTGCGACAGGTTTGGCAGTGGCAATGACTGATGGGCATGTCGAGGCTATCGAGTTCGTATTCGATGGCTTTGCACAAGCAACTGCCATGCAGGCTATTCATCGCGTGCTCCTGATTGCGTGAGGGTGGCTGCCCGCAGCAAAGCGTCAGCCGTGGCCTCCAGATTGAAAGGGCCGCCACCCACCATGTCGGTCAGGTGCTTGAACGAGCCGCGTGGCTGGAACTCGACGCTGGTGCCAACGGCATCACCGCAGGCCAGGCCCAGCAGGGCTCCGCGATAACGCTCCGTCAGTGAAAGCTGCATGAATCGTCCTTGTCTGAGTCAATTTCGTTTTTTCACGTTAGCAGTTTCGGTCTACTCGTTTGGTTTTCAAACCAGCAGTTACACTTTGAAATGCAGCTGAATATTTCGTACAGGGTTGATTGCGATACCCGATTGATACAACTTTAGGGTTGGTCTTGTGGTCTTACAGGCCTACTGTTCAGTACAGGAGGTGACTTATGAATCCAGCATCAGATCGCATCGAAAGGAAGATCCTGCTCAAAACGCCGCGCTCGCAGGTCTGGCGTGTGCTGGCCAATGCCGAAGCCTTCGGACAGTGGTTTGGCGTGGCGCTGGAGGGCAAGCGTTTTGTCGCCGGTGAGTGGACCCAGGGGCAGATTACGTACCCGGGTTATGAGCACTTGTTGTGGAATGTACTGGTGGAGCGGGTCGAGCCCGAACGGGTGTTTTCGTTTCGCTGGCACCCGTATGCCGTGGAGCCTGAGCTCGATTACTCCCAGGAACCCACCACGCTGGTGAAGTTCGAGCTCGAAGACATGGATGAAGGCACGTTACTCAAGGTCACTGAGTCCGGTTTCGATCACATCCCCCAGACGCGCAGGCTCAAGGCGTTCCGTATGGACAGCCGCGGTTGGGATGAACAGATGAACAACATCGAAGAGTTCCTCAAAGTCAGTGCCAGGCAACGCGAGCGTCAGGAAGAGTGATGGCTGCATGTTCGAACCTTGGTTGAAACGCTGGGCGTTTATCGACGACGATACCCTGGCGGAAGCAGGTCAGCTGCAGGCCGCTAAACTCGCGGGTTTAATGCTCAAAACCTGAGTCGTCTAAGGGTTTTCGGAAGGGTAGGTATAGCGAATGTCCTACACGCGATGGTAGCTATGTCGTCTATTGCACATTGGATCCGAAGCGTAATCTGGCTTCATCAACCGAAGCACAGGAAGTGCTCGGGATCATGGATGATCGACCATAAGCAAGGAATCGCTGCCGACAGGGAGTCGTAATGGTCTTGGGAAACCCGCTTCGGCGGGTTTTTTTTGGTCTGTCGAAAAGGCCTTGGCAGATGAGTTTCGTGTAGCAGAAGAGAGCTTCATGGCTGAATGGGCAATGGCTTACACCAGAGCGCTGGTATGTCCTCTGTTTACCCTTCACCGATGTGTTTATTCTGGATCCATCAACTGAGTCGCAGGAAGCGCTCAGGATCACGGATGATCGACCATTGGCCAGGATGGCTGCCGACAGGATGTCGAAATGGTCTTGAGAAACCCGCTTAGGCGGGTTTTTTTGTGGGCGATGGAAAATCGTCGGCGCATCATTTTTGGCCGGGGAAACGGCAACCAGGCAGTGGCTGCCGGTCGGGATGGATCAGCGTGCTGACAACTGATCGAGTTTCGCCGCTACACGTTCAGTGATTTCCGAGCGCAGTTTCAATGACCCGGCGGCACGTTTGCGGGCCTCCTCCAGCACACTGACCGGAGCCGTCTCAGGGCTGCCCGACACAAACGGCGGCGCCGGGGCATATTCCAGCTGCAACTGCACCAGCTCTGCCGTGTCTTTATCGAACAGCTCCGCGGCCAGCGTCAGGGCAAAATCGATGCCCGCCGTGATCCCGCCACCGGTCAACAGATTGCCGTCGCGCACCACCCGATCCTTCACCGGGATTGCCCCCAACGGCGCCAGCAATTCGTGATAAGCCCAGTGAGTGGTGGCGCGTTTGCCCTTCAGCAAACCTGCCGCACCTAGCACCAGCGCGCCGGTACACACCGACGTGACGTAACGCGCGGTGGCGGCCTGCACCTTGATGAAGGCCAGTGTCGCTTCATCTTCCATCAACGGCCCGACGCCGCTGCCACCGGGAATGCAGATCACATCCAGCTTCGGGCAATCATCGAACGTGGTGGTCGGTTTCAGCACCAGGCCCGTGCTCGCGGTGACCGGCATCAGGTCCTTCCAGATCAAATGCACCTTCACGTCCGGCAGCGAGGCCAGTACGTCGTAAGGGCCGGTGAGGTCCAGTTGCTGAACCTGTGGAAACAACAGAAAACCGATCTGCAACGTCATGGCATTTTTCTCATGAAGTGGGTGGACGGCTTCACTTTAGGCTCGTAGGATTTGGCGTATACGCCAATAACCCCACGAATTACGCCAATCATGCCGAAAACCATTCACGTGCTCGCGTTTGCCAATGTGCAATTGCTCGACGTCACCGGGCCGTTGCAGGTGTTCGCCTCAGCCAACGATATTTCCCGCCAGCAAGGTTTTCCGCCACCTTATGCGCCGTCGGTGATTGCCAGCGGCGGTGGGGCGGTGATGTCGTCGGCGGGGCTGGCGCTGTTGGCCGAGCCGTTGCCCGAGGAGGGCAGTGACACATTGATCATTGCCGGTGGCTGGGGCGTTTACGACGCGGCGCAAGACGAACCGCTGGTGACGTGGGTACGTGAACACGCGACGGGGTGTCGACGGGTAGCGTCGGTGTGCACCGGGGCATTTTTGCTGGCGGCCAGCGGCTGGCTCGATGGCCGGCGGGTGGTCACTCACTGGACCCGTTGCGAGCAGTTGGCGCAACAGCATCCGCGGCTGCAGGTTGAACCCAATCCGATTTTTATCAATGACGGTCCGGTCTGGACGTCGGCCGGGGTCACCGCCGGTATCGATCTGGCGCTGGCCATGGTCGAAGAAGATCTTGGCCGCACGATGGCCCTGGAAGTCGCCCGGCAATTGGTGGTGTTCCTGAAACGACCCGGCGGGCAGTCGCAGTTCAGCGTGACCCTCTCTTTGCAAAAGGAAGGCAACCGTTTCGACGAACTTCATGCCTGGATCAGCGAAAACCTCACCAAGGACTTGGGCATCCCGACCCTCGCCTTGCAAGCCGGCATGAGCGAACGCAGCTTCGTCCGCCATTACCGCGCCGACACCGGCCAGACTCCGGCCCGGGCCATCGAACTGATTCGGGTCGAGACCGCCCGACGTTTGCTCAGCGATACCGGCGTGCCGATCAAACGGGTGGCGGTGCAATGCGGTTTCGGCAGTGAAGAGACGCTTCGACGCAGTTTTCTGCGGGCCATGGGCGTGACCCCGCAGGCCTATCGCGAGCGTTTCAGCGTCAGCCCTCCAGCAGATCCAGTAATGCTCTGACCGTCGCCTCGGGCGCTTCTTCGGGAATGTTATGCCCGACGCCCGCCAGCACTCGCCGCTCATAACGCCCCGTGAAATGGACGATGTCTTCGTCTATCTCCGGTGCCGGTCCGACGCCATCGTCGGCACCGCACAGCGAAATCGTCGGTACGCTGATCGGCGGCTGTCGGGTCAGCGCTTCTTCGATCCACTCCAGCGCCGGGTCGCCGGGCGCGTACATGAACCGGTGGCGGTAGGAGTGAATCACCACCTCGACGAAATCCGGGTTATCGAAGGCCGGTGCACTTAACGGATACAACTCAGGACCTTTTGCCCAAGTGGGTGACCACAGCTTCCAGAGTAATTCGCACAAATCCCGGCGATTTTTCGTCAGGCCTTCGACGCCGCGTGGCGAGTGGAAGTAGTACTGATACCAGAGGCGGTGCTCGGTTTGGGGGGCCAACGGTTCGGTGGCATGGGGAATGTCCTGAAGGTTGTAACCGTCACCGGTCACCAGGCAACGAACCCGCTCAGGCCATAGCGCCGCCACAATACACGCCGCCCGACCGCCCCAGTCATAGCCGCACAGAGCGGCTTGTTGAATGGCCAGCGCATCCATCAGGTCCAGCAAATCCTGAGCGAGGGCGGCTTGTTGTCCGGAGCGCAGGGTGTCGGGGTGGTTGAACCGGGTCGGGCCGTAACCGCGCAGGTACGGGACGATCACGCGGTAGCCCTTGGCGGCCAGGGCTGGGGCGATTTCGTCGTAGGCGCGCGGGGAGTAGGGGAAGCCGTGGAGGAGGATGATCGGGTCGCCGGTGGTGGGGCCGTGTTCTTCGTAGGCGAGCGACAGACTTGGAGTTTTGGTGAAGTGGATCAGCGCTTCATTGTTCATGCGACACTCCAGAGTGACTGCATTGGCCTTACCCGAAGAGCACCTTTTGCCAATGCTCTTCACTGATGATGGCGATGGGGACGCCGTTTTCTCTCAGCTCAACGGCTTTTTTGATTTTTGTTCCATAAGTGCTGTGAAGCCACTGCTCATTGCCGATGCTTCCCACTATCAAGTAGTGGATCTTCTTGCTGACGGATCCACCGATTAGCCCACCACGCTCAATAATCAGTGATTCGCAGTCCTTGCGCGGTCCGTACGCCATGACTCCGGTAAAAAGGAAAACTCGCTCAGTCCAACTCAATGTGGGCGCCGGGTTGTCGAGGGGAAGGCTGCTCGGTGTAGTAAAGGTTTGAGCCGAGCCAAGTGATAGGCCCGCGAACTGATGAAGCATCTCCAACAATTCTGCGGACTCCTCGGTATCAAGCACTCCGTCGCTCAGCATGCTGGCGAGGCGTTTGTAGAGGATGTTTACGACCGGATCGGAAAGATGGTCCAGATGGGTTTCGATCCAAGTCTTAAGAAACTCGGATTCCTGCTGGTTGATCGTGCCGTCGGCAGCGAGCCCCGCGGCGATCCCCACTAGGGCGTCTGCTGAGCGCCGGTCGATTCGTGCTTCGTGGAAGAATCTGCTGTTCTGAAATTCCTGATGTAAATCGACCATGTCCTTTCTCCCTAGACTTCCGCAACTTGATTGAAGTACTTCGACCGATCCGGCGTAAACGTCACCACCATGTGGGTCCGCGAACAGGTCAACGCCCGTTCTTCACCCAAATCAACATCCAGATCTTCCCCGCGCAACCCTTGCCACTGAGCGAGGTATTTGAGGGATCCATACTTTTCGAGTTTTTTCAGGCTGCGGCTGACGCCACCTTTCCAGCCCAGTACCGGCAGTTCGCCGGCAAGGCAGCGTTGGGCGAGTTCGGGGAAACGGGCGGCGCGTTGGCGGCCGATTTCCCAGCATTTGATCAGGCCTTTGTCTTGGGCTTCCCACAATTCGTCGCGGTTCAGTCCGGACCTGAGAGGGGTGTCAATGCTGCGGTGGATGCGCTGGGTCATTCTGGTTCCTTGAATTCGGGTTTTGTTGGACAGCTCCGCTGTACCCGTTGACGGTCGATGGTAGGGGGGGATGTAACGGCTGGCAACAAAGGATTTTCCGGTGGCGGATGCGGGTCTTGTTTAAGCAATGTAAGGCTTTGGCCTACGCAAAACCTGTGGCGAGGGAGCTTGCTCCCGTTCGGCGGCGAAGCCGTCGTAGACTCCGCCGCTGCGTTTTATCTGACACACCGAGTGAGGCTGCTTCGCAGCCCAGCGGGAGCAAGCTCCCTCGCCACAGGGGCTACCTGGTTTCACGGCTGCCAGAAACTCTTCTCCCCACTCAATTTCCGATCCAGAAAACACGCCGCACTGATCAGTGCCAAATGCGTCAGCGCTTGCGGCGTATTGCCCAGATGCCGCGCATGGCTGTCGAACTCTTCGGCGTACAACCCCAGCGGGTTGGCGTACCTCAGCAACTGTTCAAATTCCAGATGGGCCTTTTCCACCCGGCCGGCGCGGGCCAGGCATTCGACGTACCAGAATGAGCACGCGGCGAAGGCGCCTTCGGTGCCGTCGAGGCCGTCGATTCGGGTGTCGTCATTGCGATAGCGGTAAACCATGCCGTCGCGCACCAGATTCTTTTCGATGGCGTCGAGGGTCGCGAGCCAGCGCGGGTCTTTGGCGCTGACGAAGCGCACCAGCGGCATCAGCAACATTGAACCGTCGAGGGCGGTGCCGCCGATGTACTGGACGAAGTGGCCGCGTTCTTCGTTCCAGAAGTTTTCCCAGATGTCAGCGTAGATCGCCTGTCGGGTCTGGTCCCAGCGGGCGAACGGGGCGGGCAGTGAGCGTTTTGAGGCGAGGCGAATGGCCCGGTCCAGTGCCACCCAGCACATTAGTCGCGAGTGCAGGAAGTGATGCTGTTCGCCGCGCATTTCCCAGATGCCGACGTCTTTTTGCTCCCAGGTTTCGCAGACCTGATCGACCACTTCCACCGTGTGTTTCCAGCCTTCATGGGAGATGGCGTCGCCGTATTTGTTGACCAGATACACCGCGTCCATCAATTCGCCAAAGATATCGAGCTGGACCTGGTCGTAAGCCTGATTGCCAATGCGCACCGGTGTTGCGCCGCCATGGCCGCAGAGGTGCGAGAGTTCGGTTTCCGGCAGTTCCTGACGGCCATCGATGGCGTAGAGGATGTTGAGTTTCATGGACTTGCCGTGGCAATCGCTGACCCGCCCGCGCAGCCAGCGCATGTATTCATTGGCTTCCTGAACGAAGCCCAGGCGCATGAACGCGTATACCGTGAATGACGCGTCGCGGATCCACGTGTAGCGGTAGTCCCAATTGCGCTCGCCGCCAGGTGTTTCTGGCAGACCGAAGGTGGCGGCGGCGAGGATTGCGCCATGCTTGCGCGAGGTCAGCAGCTTCAACGCCAGGGCCGAGCGGTTGACCATCTCCCGCCAGCGGCCGCGGTAGTTGGATTGGCCGATCCAGTCACGCCAGAACTTCAGGGTCCGTGCCAGGCAGATCGCGGCGGCGCCTTCCTTGAACCGTGGGTCATCGATACCGCCCAGCATGAACTCGGCGGTCTGGTCCTGTTCGAGGATGAATTCGGCGACTGCCGCATGGCCGTCTATGCGTAAAGCCTGATCCGAAGACAGACGCAGGGACGGCTGATCGGCGGCCTCGAAGGTCACGTCTTCTTCATCCATGCGTGCGCGGGTCTTGGCACGAGCGTAGTCATGACGCACGGCGCAGCGCATGTGAAACGTTGCCTGGCCGCTGACCACACGAACCCGGCGCATCAGCACCGGCGTGTCATCTTCGCTGTCGCCGATGGGCAGCAGGTCGGTGACTTCGACGACTGCGCGGTCGCTGAGCCAACGGGTTTGCAGCACATTGGTGTCGGGCAGGTAAATCTGCTCGCGGCGAGCGTCGGGTAAATCCGGGGACAGTTGGAAAATCCCGGCCTCGGGCGTGTCCAGCAGCGAGCAGAAGATCGACGGGCTGTCGAATTCCGGCCAGCAGAAAAAGTCCACACTGCCCTTGTCATTGACCAGTGCCGCGCTGCGCATGTCGCCGATGATGCCATGGGCATCGATAGCGCTTTGTCGTTCGGGATGATGATCAGCCATTGCCGCGAAACTCCGGATAAAGGCCTTGAATAGAGGGCTTAACTAGCTGACTGGCACGCGGTGGCGAGAGTTCAGAGACGGCCATGAAAAGATCTTCATCTGCGACCACAGGCCTTATCCCATAGGGCAGATAGTCATGTACTCATAGCTTAGATCCGGTAGCGGCCACTGTGGCGATGCCACTCCAGACTTCCTGCCACCCAGCTTTTCACGCCGGCCAGAAAACGCTTGAGCAAGGGCGAAGCATCCACGAGCAGCTCCTTTTCGGCGGCTTCATACAGGCGCATGACGTCGTCATGAAGGGTCGCGCTCAGCTTCATGGCTTGTTCGATAGTGCATTGCCTCTCGTTTGCCAGCAGCAACGGCAGATTGAAGTCACCGACTTGGGCAAGGTTTTCCTTGGGCGCCGAATACAGGTCGTTGGCGATGATTGTCGCACTGGCCGCCAACGTGGTGACGCGGCGCACCGCGGGAGAGAAATAGACATTGGCCGGCAGTTCATAGCCGCCGATGACGTCAATCAGCGACATGCAGGGCAGAAAACTATTGGTCTGGCGCTGGGCCAGATATTCCCAGAGGGCAGGTGTGATGCCATTTAAGCGCCAGGCCGCTTCGGCGGTCATGGTAACGAACATGGCGATGATTTCATGACGGACCCTGGCGATCTGGGTGAACGTGGCGAACTCGGCGACGCGTGCCATGTACGCGCGCAGGCCTACCAGCACCGGGTCGCTTTCCAGGGCAGTTTCAAGTTTCAGGTGATAGTCCTCGGTCAAATGCACAGGTTCCAGCGCGGCGAGCGCGACGGACAGGCGAGGACCGACCAGTGCCGGTATGGATCCGGTACGTTCATCGTCGCAGTAGTAGTCGTCTACGGCGAATAACGCAGCGATGCATTGAGCGGATAAAAGCAGGCGATCAGGATTATCAGTATCCGTGTGGCACAACATGGCGAACCGGCCGAATCCCGAAGCACGAATTTTTTGCTGTTGACCAGCGAAAATGCCGATTTTTTCAATCCAGTGCATGAGCCGGTCATCGACTTCTGTCGCGAGTGTTTCATTGATTCGCAAAGGCGCCACGCAATGCAGTGGCGGTACCTGCCAGTTCGAGACTGCCTGGCTGCGCCGTGCGCCGCTCCGTGCGAGCTCATGCCATTGGCGTATGCCGTTCAGGCCGAATTGTTCGAATATCTTGCGAAACCAGGCGGTGAATGCCTGTGGTGCCTCATCAATGGCGGCAGGGATCTTCGAGAGATCCATCCATCGCCAGTTTTCGGCCTCTTCGGGGTTGGCAATGGGATCGATATCGCAGACGCCAGCAAATACATGATCGTATTCGTGCTCGATAAGTTGGTTCGAGACGGGCTCGTGATAGAGAAGTGTCGAGACCTTGAACAATTTGCAGGTGATGCCCATTTCTTCGCGCAACCGCCGTTGCGCCGCTGCGAGCGTTCGCTCACCCAAGCGAGGATGACCACAACAGGTATTGGTCCACAGCCCCGCCGAATGGTATTTGCCAAGCGCACGTTGTTGCAGCAGCAGGTGCCCGTTACGATCGAAAACGAAAATGGAAAATGCGCGGTGTCGCAGGCCTTGTTGATGGACCTGCAACTTGGGGGCGAAGCCGGTCTGGCGATCTTTCGGGCTGACCAGAATCAGTAACTCTTCCATAGCAAGACTCCTGCGTGCCTTCGCTACCGGACATTACTTCGGACCAGACTTCGTAGTGAACTTCAGACTAGTTTTCGGGAATAGAAAATCTAGTTCAGTTCCGATAGCCCCGCAAGGCGTTGCAGACGCTTACGCCCGGGTACTTTTTACTGCCAGTCGGGTTTGTGGCACCGTGCATCCGCAAAGGATGAGAGGATTCCATGGCAAACCCCTACCGCGAACTATTCAACGCCCCAGGCGCCCGAGCATTTGTACTGGCCGGGATGATCGCGCGCATGCCGATTTCCATGACTGGCATCGGCCTGATCACCATGCTCTCGCAATTGCAGGGTGGCTACGGACTGGCTGGCGCCGTGGCGGCGACGTTTGCCCTGGCCACGGCGTTTTGCGCGCCGCTGGTCTCGCGGCTGGTGGACCGTTTCGGGCAGCGTCGGATCTTGCCGGTGTCGGCGCTGATCGGTGGCGGGGCGTTGTTGCTGGTGTTGCTTTGCACCCGCTTGCAGGCGCCGCAGTGGACGTTGTTTGTGTTTGCCGCACTGGCCGGTTGCATGCCGAGCATGTCGGCGATGGTGCGGGCGCGCTGGACCGAGGTGTATCGCGGCCAGCCTGAGCTGCAAACCGCTTATGCACTGGAGTCGGTGCTGGACGAGGTCTGTTTTATCGTCGGGCCGCCACTGTCGGTGGGGTTGTGCGTGGTGGCGTTCCCCGAGGCCGGGCCGTTGGCGGCGTTGCTGATGTTGGCGATCGGGGTGACGGCGTTTGTGCTGCAACGTGACACCGAGCCGGCGATTCACCCCCATGAAGACCATCATCAGACCTCGATCATTCGTTCCAGCGAGATTCAGTTGCTGATGCTGTTGATGGTCGCCATGGGCACCATCGTCGGCGTGGTGGACGTGGTCAGCGTGGCGTTCGCCCAGCAGCAGGGCCAGCCGGCGGCGGCGAGCATTGTGTTGTCGGTGTATGCCATCGGTTCGTGCCTGGCCGGGCTGGCGTTCGGCGCGTTGCGCTCGAAACTGCCGTTGCCGCAACTGTTCCTGTACGGCGGGGTGGCGACGGCGGTGACCACGCTGCCGTTGCTGCTGGCGACGAACATTCTCGGGTTGTCGCTGGCGGTGTTCATCGCCGGGCTGTTCTTTGCGCCGACCCTGATTGTTGCGATGGCGTTGGTGGAGCGCATCGTGCCGCCGGCCAAACTCACTGAAGGCCTGACCTGGCTGGTGACCGGGTTGAGCATTGGCGTGGCGATCGGCGCGGCCAGTTCCGGGTGGCTGGTGGATGCGTTCGGCGCGCGTAGCGGGTTCTGGGTGGCGATTGCGGCTGGCGCGGTGGTGCTCGGCTCCGCAGTCCAAAGCTTCCGCCACCTCAAGTAAATCAAACACAGTCCGGTGTCCTACTAATTCCCCTCGGCGCTCATCCGTTCTCTTAACAGACAACTTTTTGAGGTAAGCCCGGTGACCCAGCTGACATTGCTCTGCCTGCCCTATTCGGGCGCGAGTGCCATGGTCTACAGCCGCTGGCGGCGCAAACTGCCGGAGTGGCTCAAGCTGCAACCCGTGGAACTGCCGGGGCGTGGCGCCCGGTTTGGCGAACCGTTGCACACCGACATGCGGCGCCTGGCGCTGCAACTCGCGCAGGAACAAAAAACCACGCTCAAGACGCCATACGCGCTGTTCGGTCATAGCCTTGGTGCACTGCTCGCCTGTGAGATGGCCCATGCGTTTCGCTCGCTGGGTTGCCCCGAACCGGTGGCGCTGTTCGCTTCGGGCACTGCCGCACCGACCCTGCGTGCCGACTACGACCGGGGTTTCGCCGAGCCCAAAACCGATGCCGAATTGATCGAGCAATTGCGCACCCTCAACGGCACCAGTGAAGAGGTGCTGGCCAACGAAGAGCTGATGAGCCTGACGCTGCCGGTGCTGCGCGCGGACTTTCTCCTATGCGGGCGCTTCGAACCGCAGCAGCGCCCGTTGCTCAAGTGCCCGATTCATGTGCTTGGCGGCAAGGCTGACCGCGCCACCACTGAGCAGCTGATCGGCTGGAGCAAGGAAACCCACGGTAGTTTTTCGGTGGACATGCTTGCTGGTGGACATTTCTTTATCCACGAGCATGAAGCCAAAGTGTTGCGGGTGATCAAGGATCAGCTCGACGTTCATCATCGGCGGCATGGGTTGATGGCTGTCAGCTAAACCATTCTGGAGCATCACCCAAAACCTGTGGGAACGAGCTTGCTCGCGAAAGCAGTGTGTCAGTCGACGTTTCTAAACCTGACACGCCGCTATCGCGAGCAGGCTCACTCCTACAATGATTTTTGACTCACTGACACTCCGCGTTCTACCTCCTTTCTGATACTTGTTCTCATTCGCTAATTTTTCCGGTCTGCATTCGTTTTATAGGGACGACGTGCCTTTGTGCTTCCCGCCACTGATCCGGATGCTTAGAAATGAATGCTGAAGACTCCTTGAAACTTGCTCGCCGGTTTATCGGGTTGCCCCTGGAAAAGCGCCAGATGTTCCTTGCGGCCTTGCAAAAGGAAGGCGTTGATTTCGCCCGGTTTCCCATTCCTGCTGGCGTCGAAGCCGAAGATCGCCAGGCGTTGTCGTACGCCCAGCAGCGCATGTGGTTTCTCTGGCAGCTGGACCCGCAAAGCGGCGCCTACAACCTGCCGGGCGCGGTGCGTCTGACCGGGCAGTTGAACCTGTCCGCGCTGGAGCAAGCCTTCGCCAGTCTCGTTGAACGCCACGAAACCCTGCGCACGGTGTTCCAGCGCCAGGCCGATGACACCTTGCTGCAAGTGCCAACCAGTGCGTCGTTGGTGATTGATCAGGTGGATTTCAGCGCATTACCGGCCACGGAGCGCGAAAGGTCCGTTGCCCAAGCGGCCGAGCAGCAATCCGTGCTGCCGTTTGATCTGGCAAACGGCCCGCTGTTGCGCGTCACCGTGCTCAAACTCGCCGAGCAGGAATACGTCCTCCTGCTGACCCTGCACCACATCGTTTCCGACGGCTGGTCGATGAACGTGCTGATCGACGAATTCATCCGCTGCTACGACGCCTTTGAGGCGGGCGCACAACCGCAACTCGCGCACTTGCCGATCCAGTACAGCGACTACGCGTTGTGGCAACGCCGCTGGCTGGAGGCGGGCGAGCAGGCGCGTCAACTCGACTACTGGCAGGCGCAACTGGGCGACGAGCACCCGGTGCTGGAACTGCCCACCGATCATCCGCGCCCGGCGATGCCGAGCTATCGCGGCACCCGTTACGAGTTCGCCGTCGATGGCCAACTGGCCGAGCAACTGCGGGCCACGGCGCAGAAACACAACATCACCCTGTTCATGCTGTTGCTTGGCGCCTTCAACGTGTTGCTGCACCGTTACACCGGGCAGACCGACATTCGCGTCGGCGTGCCAATCGCCAACCGTAACCGCGCCGAGATCGAAGGCCTGATCGGCTTCTTCGTCAACACCCAGGTGCTGCGCACCCAGCTCGACGGCCAGACCCGCGTCGACGACTTGCTGCGTGCCATCAAGGAAACCGCCCTCGGTGCCCAGGCCCATCAGGACTTGCCGTTCGAACGCCTGGTCGAAGCGCTGAAACTGGAGCGCAGCCTCAGCCACACGCCGCTGTTCCAGGTGATGTACAACCACCAGCCGCAGGTCGCGGACATTTCCACGGTCAGCACCGCGTCGGGTCTGGCGCTGGGCGTGATCGAGTGGGAAGGGCGCACCACCCAGTTTGACTTGACTCTCGACACCTATGAAAAGGGCGGAAAACTGCACGCCGCGCTGACCTACGCCAACGACCTGTTCGACGCCCCGACCATCGCGCGCATGGCCCAGCACTGGACGCATTTATTGCAGGGCATGGTCGGTGATTCGCAGCAGCGCATCAGTGATTTGCCGCTGCTGGAGAACGCCGAATACCAGCGGATCGTGCATGACTGGAATCGTGCTGACGAAAGCTTTCCGCAAGACCTGTGCATTCATGAACTGATCAGCCAGCAAGCAGCGGCCAGCCCGGATGCACTGGCAGTGACCTTCGCGACCAAACAGCTGACTTACAGCGAACTCGACACTCAGGCAAATCGCCTTGCCCACAAACTGATCGAACTGGGCGTTGGCCCGGAAGTTCGTGTCGGCGTGGCGATGCAGCGTTCCGACAGCTTGTTGGTCGCGTTGCTCGCGGTGCTCAAGGCCGGTGGCGCTTACGTGCCGCTGGACCCGGATTACCCGGCCGAGCGCGTGGCCTACATGCTCGAAGACAGCCGCGCTTTGGTGCTGCTGACCGAGCAAGCTGTCGCCGCAACATTGACCGTCACCGCCGAAACCCAAGTGTTGCTGGTGGACGATAGGGCGTGGGCCGCTTACCCAAGTAACGCGCCGGTGACTCGCGTCACACCGGACAACCTCGCCTATGTGATCTACACCTCCGGCTCCACCGGCAAACCCAAAGGTGTGGCCATCGCCCACCGCAACGTGCTGGCGCTGATCGACTGGTCGAAATCGGTCTACAGCCGCGATGACATTCAAGGCGTATTGGCCTCGACGTCGGTGTGTTTCGACCTGTCGGTGTGGGAACTGTTTGTCACCCTGGCCAACGGTGGTTCGCTGATCATCGCCCGCAATGCCCTGGAATTGCCGCAACTGGCGGCCCGGGATCAAGTGCGCCTGATCAACACCGTGCCGTCGGCGATCAATGCGTTGCAGCGCGACGGGCAGATCCCGCCGAGCGTGCGCATCATCAACCTCGCCGGCGAACCGTTGAAGCAGAGCCTGGTGGAGGCGTTGTATCAGCAGTCGACCGTCGAGCATGTCTACGATTTGTACGGTCCGTCCGAAGACACCACGTATTCGACCTGGACCCGCCGCGAGGCCAGTGGCCGAGCAAACATCGGCCGACCGCTGAAACACACCGCCAGCTATTTGCTCGATGCTGACCTGCAACCGGTGCCGCAAGGCGTGTCCGCCGAGCTGTTCCTGTCAGGCGCCGGCATTACCCGCGGTTACCTGGCTCGACCAGGCATGACCGCCGAAAAATACGTACCGAACCCGTTCGCCAGCAACGGCGAACGCCTGTACCGCACCGGCGACCTGACCCGTTATCAGGCCGACGGCGCGTTGCAATACGTCGGTCGCATCGACCATCAGGTCAAGGTCCGTGGTTTCCGTATCGAACTCGGTGAAATCGAAGCACGGCTGTTGCAGCAGGACGCCGTGCGTGAGTTGGCGGTGCTGGCGCAGGACGGCATCAACGGCCAACAACTGGTCGCCTATATCGTTCCGGCCGATCCAGCGTTACTGGACGACATCGACGCTCAAGCAACTCAGCGTGAAACCTTGAAAGCCGCGCTGCGCCAACACTTGCCGGACTACATGGTCCCGGCGTTCCTGCTGTTCCTCGAGCAGTTGCCACTGACCCCCAACGGCAAACTCGACCGCAAGGCCCTGCCGGCTATTGACGGCACTGAGCAACAACGCGAACACGTCGCGCCGCGCACTGCGATGGAAAAATCCCTCGCGGCGATTTGGCAGGACGTGTTGGCCATCGAAAACGTAGGACTGGAAGACAACTTCTTCGAACTCGGCGGCGACTCCATTGTGTCCATGCAAGTGGTCAGTCGTGCGCGTCAGGCTGGCATCGTGTTGAGCCCCAAAGACTTGTTCCAGCACCAGACCATACGCAGCCTGGCCCAGGCGGCCCGCTGCGGTGAGCAATCGTTGATCGATCAAGGCCCAGCGGTGGGCGCGGTGGCGTTGGCGCCGGTGCAACAGTGGTTCTTCGAACAAGCCATCCCCGAGCGTCAGCACTGGAACCAGTCGCTGCTGCTGGTGCCGCGTGAAGCGTTGAACGTCGAGACGCTGGATCGCGCTCTTGAGCAATTGCTGACCCATCACGACAGCCTGCGCCTGCGTTATGAGCAGACCGCCGAAGGTTGGCAACAAACCTACGCCGTGCCGACCACTGCATCAGTGTTGTGGCAGCGTCACGCGCAATCGCTCGAAGAACTCACCGCTCTGTGCGACGAAGCCCAACGCAGTCTCGATGTGCAAAACGGCCCGCTGATGCGAGCGCTGCTGGTCTCGATGGCCGACGGCACTCAACGTTTGCTGCTGGTCATTCACCACTTGGCGGTGGACGGCGTGTCCTGGCGCGTGTTGCTGGAAGACCTTCAGCAGTTCTACAGCGGCAGCCATGCATCGATGGCGAAAACCAGTAGCTATCAACGCTGGGTCGTCCGTTTGCAAGCTCATCTTCCAGCCTTTGAAAACAGCCTCGGTCATTGGCAATCCCAGCTGCGCGACGCACCGAACGATCTGCCCTGCGATCGCCCAACCGGCGCGCTGGAAAACCGCTTCGAACAGAAACTCGAACTCAAACTCGACGCCGAGCAAACCCGCAAACTGCTGCAACAGGCTCCGGCGGCCTATCGCACCCAGGTCAATGACCTGCTGCTGACCGCACTGGCACGCGCGGTTTGCCGCTGGACCGGACAGGGCAGCACGCTGATCCAGCTCGAAGGCCATGGTCGCGAAGACCTGTTCGACGACATCGACCTGACCCGCACGGTCGGTTGGTTTACCAGCCTGTTCCCGGTCAATCTGATGCCTTCCGGCGATCTCGGCGCGTCGATCAAATCCATCAAGGAACAACTGCGCGCCGTGCCGGATAAAGGCCTCGGCTACGGCGCACTTCGTTACCTCGGCACCCCGGCAATTCGCGCTGAACTGGCGGCGTTGCCGCAACCACGCATCACCTTCAACTATCTGGGGCAGTTCGACCGTCAGTTCGACGATGCGGCAATGTTTGTCCCGTCCACTGAAGGCAACGGCATCGCGCAAGATCCATCGGCACCGTTGGGCAACTGGTTGACGGTCGAAGGCCAGGTCTACGGCGGTGAGTTGTCGCTGAGCTGGGGCTTCAGCCGCGAGATGTTCGACACCGCGACCATCCAGCGTCTGGCCGACGATTACGCGCTGGAACTCAACGCGTTGATCGATCACTGCTGCGCCGTTGAAGCGCCGCAAGCCACACCGTCGGACTTCCCGCTGGCGCGCATCAGTCAGGCGCAACTCGATGCACTGCCGGTTGCTGTTTCGACCCTCGAAGACCTTTATCCACTGTCGCCGATGCAGCAGGGCATGCTGTTTCACACTCTGTACGAACCTGAAGTCGGCGCCTACATCAGCCAGCTGCGCCTCGACATTCAAGGCCTCGATCCGCAGCGATTTACTCAGGCCTGGCAAACCGCGCTGGAGCGTCACGACATCCTGCGCAGTAGCTTCCACTGGCAAGGCCTCGACACTGCGCATCAGGCAATTGTCCGCCAGGTCGCGTTGCCGCTTGAAGTGCTTGAAGCGACCGACACTGATGCGCTGGCCGACGCCGAACGCACCCAGGGTTTTGCACTGGGCAGCGCGCCGCTGTTTCGTTTGAAACTGGTCCGCAGGGGCGCCCATGACTGGCACCTGATTTACACCAGCCACCACATTTTGATGGACGGCTGGAGCAACGCACAGTTGCTGGCCGAAGTGATCCAGCACTACGCCGCCGGGCCATCGCTGCCGGCACCGACCGGGCAATATCGCGATTACCTGGGCTGGTTGCAGCAGCAATCGGCCACCGCGGGCGAGCAGTTCTGGAAAGCGGCATTGGCGCCGCTCGAAGCGCCGACGATGCTGGCCGAAGCCTTGCGGCCGCCGGTGGGTGCCGAGGGCAGCGAGGAATACCGCGTCGCCCTCGACAGCCGCGCGACCCAGCGTCTGGCCGAGTTCGCCCGTCAGCAGAAAGTCACTCTCAACACCTTGCTGCAAGCGGCCTGGAGTCTTTTGCTGCAACGCTACACCGGCCAGGATTGCGTGGTGTTCGGTGCCACCGTGGCCGGGCGTTCGGCGCCGCTGCCGGGGATCGAAGAGCAGCTCGGGCTGTTCATCAACACGCTGCCGCTGGTGTGCGCGATGAAGCCGGATCAAACCGTCAGCCAATGGCTGGGCGAGTTGCAAGGGCTGAACCTGGCCATGCGCGAGTTCGAGCACGTGCCGCTTTACGACATTCAGGGTTGGGCGGGGCAGCAGGGCTCGGCGCTGTTCGACAGCCTGCTGGTGTTCGAAAACTTCCCGGTGGCCGAGGCGCTGAAACAGGGCGCCCCGGCCGGGTTGTCGTTTGGCAACCTGCACAACCACGAACGCACGCACTATCCGCTGACCTTGGGCATCGAACTCGGCGAAGGCCTGAGCCTGGACTTTAGCTACGACGCGGCGCGGTTCAGTGCGGCTCAGGTGGCTGAGTTGTCGGCGAATCTGCAGCACCTGTTGGCGCAATTGGTAGCGCTGCCGGACGCGGCATTGGGCACGCTGGAGTTACTCGATGAGGCCGGAAAAAATGCGGTGCTCACTGTCAGCCAACCGGCGGCCGTTGAGTTATCCACAGCACTTTTGGCGCACGAAAAAATCGCGGCTCAGGCCGCCGCTACCCCAGACGCAATGGCATTGCAGGTTGACGGTCAGTCCCTGAGCTACGGCCAATTGAACGCGCAGGCCAACCGATTGGCCCATCGCCTGATCGACAACGGCGCCGGTCCAGGCTCGCGTGTCGGTCTGGCGCTGCACCGTGGTCCGCAACTGATCGTCAGCCTGTTGGCGGTGCTCAAAACCGGCGCGGCTTATGTGCCTTTGGACCCGAAATACCCGGCTGAACGCCTGGCCTACATGATCGGCGACAGCCGCCTCGACGTGCTGCTGTGCGAGTCCGGTCTGCTGGAAGACGTGCCAGGCGTGCTACGTCTCAGCCTCGAAGACAATGTCGGCTACTCCGACAGCGATCCGCAAAACCACGCGCTCGCCGACGACCTGGCCTACATCATTTACACCTCCGGCTCCACCGGCCAACCCAAAGGCGTGGCCATCGCCCATGCCGCGTTGCGCGAGTTTTGCCAGACCGCCGCCGACTATTCGCTGCTGTCGGCGTCGGACCGCGTGTTGCAGTTCGCGACCTTCAGTTTCGATGGCTTCGTCGAACAGTGCTTCCCGGCGTTGTGCGTCGGCGCGGCGCTGATCATGCGTGGCGATGATGTGTGGGACGCCGGCCGCCTCGCCGCCGAAATCGTCCAGCAGGGCGTGACCGTCGCGGATTTGCCGGCGGCTTACTGGTACTTGCTGGCCCGCGAATGCGCGAGCGGTGTGGTGCGAAGTCTCGGTGAGTTGCGCCAGGTTCACGTCGGCGGCGAAGCGATGTCGGTTGAAGGTCTGCGCTTGTGGCATCAGGCCGGTTTGAGCCATGTGCGTTTGCTCAACACCTACGGCCCGACTGAGGCGACGGTAGTTTCCAGCGTTCATGAATGCCGTCTGATCGATGCCAGCGACGCGTTCGGCATTCCGATTGGACGAGCCATCGCGGGTCGGGCCCTGTACGTGCTGGACGCTGCCGGTCAACTGCTGCCCAACGGTGGCGTCGGTGAACTGTGCATCGGTGCCCCGGCCAGCCTGGCTCAAAGCTACTTTGATCGCCCGGCGCTGACCGCTGAACGCTTCCTGCCGGACCCATTCGCCCGTGAACCGGGCGCGCGGCTGTACCGCAGCGGCGATCTGGCGCGCTACAACGCTGACGGGAATCTGGAATACGTCGGCCGCATCGATCATCAAGTGAAGATTCGCGGTTTCCGCATTGAAATGGGTGAGATCGAAGCCTGCCTGCAAGCCCGTGAGGACGTGCGCGAAGCGGCGGTCATCGCTCAGGACGGCACCCAACTGGTGGCGTACGTCGTGGCCAGCGGCGCGACGGTTTCTCAGGCCGAATATCTGGAAGGACTCAAAGCCGTTCTGCGTCAGTCGCTGCCGGAATACATGGTGCCAAATCACCTGATCCTGCTGGCCAAACTGCCGCTCAACAACAACGGCAAACTCGACCGCAAAGCCTTGCCGCGCGCTGAAGCTGGCGATGTGCAACGGGAATTTGTGACCCC
This sequence comes from Pseudomonas silensiensis, assembly GCF_050434865.1. Lineage (NCBI taxonomy): Bacteria > Pseudomonadati > Pseudomonadota > Gammaproteobacteria > Pseudomonadales > Pseudomonadaceae > Pseudomonas > Pseudomonas silensiensis. The sequence continues at coordinate 33,821 of NZ_JBNDJH010000031.1, read as the reverse complement.
GGCCGAAGGGCTGGAAACGCAACTGGCGCTGATCTGGCAGAACGTGTTGCAGGTCGAGCGCGTGGGCCGTGACGACAACTTCTTCGAGCTGGGCGGGCACTCGTTGCTGGTGCTTCAGGTGATCTCTCGGGTGCGTCAGCAGTTGCAACTCGAACTGTCTATAAGCAGTCTGTTCTCCGCGATGAATCTGGCGGAATTTGCCGAGCGTGCCGCGCTGGCGAACGTCAGCGGCCAACCGGCGCTGCAACGGGCAACGGTCGATCAGGCGCAGATCCTGTCGTACGCCCAACAGCGCCAATGGATTCTCTGGCAGCTTGACCCACAAAGTTCGGCCTACAACATTCCCGCCGCACTGCGTCTCAAGGGCTCGCTGAACCGCGAAGCCCTGCGTGAAGCGTTTGCGCAATTGCAGGCCCGTCACCAAACCTTGCGCACAACCTTTGAGCAGGACGGCCAGCAGGCGCGTCCGGTGCTGCACGACAACCTGGCGCTGCAACTGGATGAACGCACACTCGATCAGTCGTCGATCGACAATGCCGTAGCCGAAGAAATCGCCCGGCCGTTCGACCTGCGCAACGGCCCGCTGTGGCGCGTGTTGCTGCTGCAAGTGAACACCGACGAACACGTGCTGGTGCTCACCGTGCATCACATCGCCGCCGATGGCTGGTCGATGCAGGTCATGGTCGATGAGTTCAGCGCGCTGTATCAGGCTGCCGTTGCAGGCAATGCCGCGAACCTGAATAGCCTGCCGGTGAACTACAGCGACTACGCCCGTTGGCAGCGTGACTGGCTGGAAGCAGGCGAGGGCGCTCGTCAACTGGCGTGGTGGCGCGAGCAACTGGATGGCAGCCAGGCACCGCTGGAATTGCCGAGTGAACTGACCCGTCCGGCCCGTCGCACCGAACGCGGCGCCAGCCTGGTGCTGAACGTTGATCGCGAGTTGCTCGCCGGTTTGCGTCAACGTGCCCAGGAACAGCAGGTGACCTTGTTCATGCTGTTGCTGGCGAGTTTCCAGACCTTGCTGCATCGCCAGAGCGGGCAGTCGAGCATCAGCGTCGGCGTGCCGAGCGCCGGCCGTTCGCGCCTAGAAACCGAAGGCCTGATCGGCTTCTTCATCAACACCCAAGTGCTGCGTGCCGAGATCGATGGTCAGCAGTCCTTCAGCACGTTGTTGCAACAGGTCAAACAGGTTGCATTGGGCGCGCAGGCCAATCAGGACTTGCCGTTCGAGCAGTTGGTCGACGCCTTGCAGCCGGACCGCAGCCTCAATCACAGCCCATTGTTCCAGGTGCTCTACAACCATCAGCAGCAGTTGGGTGCGAGCGTTGAACGCAGCGTCGCCGGCTTGCAGGTCGAGCGTCTGCACTGGCAGCAACACACCACGCAATTCGATCTGGTGCTGGATACTCAGGAGCAGGGCGAAACGCTGGACGCCAGCCTGACCTACGCCACTGATTTGTACGACGAGGCGTCGATGGACCGCCTCGCCGAGCAGTGGCTGAGCCTGCTGCGAGCGGTAGTCGAAGATCCGCAGCAGCGCGTCGCCGAACTGCCGTTGCTCAAAGCAACACAACGCGATGCGCTGATCCAGCACTGGAACCCGACGTTCCAGGCGCAGCCGCCGTCGCCTACCTTGCACCACGTGTTCGAAGTTCGAGCCGCACAACGGCCGAACGCAATCGCGCTGGTCTACGAAGGCGAGCACCTGACCTACGCCGCGCTCAACGCTCAGGCCAACCGACTGGCGCGCAAACTGCGTGAACAGGGCGTCGGCCCAGAGGTGCGGGTCGGCATCGCCACCGAACGGGCGATGCCGCTGGTGGTTGGATTGCTGGCGATTCTCAAGGCCGGCGGCGCCTATGTGCCACTCGATCCGCAATACCCGGCCGAGCGCCTGAGCTACATGATCGAAGACAGCGGCATCACGTTGCTGCTGACCCAACAACACTTGATCGACGGTTTGCCGGCCCGCGACGGCGTGCAAGTGCTAAGCCTGGAGTCGTTGCAACTGGATGCCTTCGGCGCCGACAACCTGCCAGCGCTGGCAACCCCGGACAACCTTGCCTACGTCATCTACACCTCCGGCTCCACCGGTCGGCCGAAGGGTGCATTGCTCAGCCATGGCAACGTCGGGCGTCTGCTCACGGCCACGGCTGCCGAGTTCAAATTCGGCCCGGACGATGTCTGGACGCTGTTTCATTCCTACGCCTTCGACTTCTCGGTGTGGGAGCTGTTCGGCTCGCTGTGCACTGGCGGGCGTCTGGTGATCGTGCCGTATTACATCAGCCGCGAGCCGCAAGAATTCCACCGTTTGCTCTGTGATGAAGGCGTGACGGTGTTGAACCAGACCCCGACCGCGTTCCGCCAGTTGTTACCGATTGCCTGCGCCAGCGAGCGAAACCTGGCGCTGCGTCAGGTGATTTTCGGTGGCGAAGCGTTGGAAGTCGCGAGCCTGCGTCCGTGGTTCGAACGTTTCGGCGACCAACAGCCAACCCTGGTCAACATGTACGGCATCACCGAAACCACGGTGCACGTGACCTACCGCGCCATCCGCCTCGCCGATCTCGACGGCAAGGCCCAAAGCCCGATCGGCCTGCCGATCCGCGACCTGCGCTGGTACTTGCTCGACAGCCAGTTGCAGCCGGTGCCGGTGGGCGTGGCGGGCGAGTTGTACATCGCCGGCGCTGGTCTGGCGCGCGGTTATCACGGGCGTTTCGGCCTGACTGCCGAGCGCTTCGTGCCGAGCCCATTCGAGGCGTCCCAACGCCTTTATCGCAGCGGCGACCTGGCCCGCCAGCGTGCCGACGACAGCATTGATTACCTCGGCCGGATCGACCAGCAAGTGAAGATCCGCGGCTTCCGCATCGAACTGGGTGAAATCGAAGCCGCGCTGCTGGCTCAACCGGGTGTGCGCCAAGCGGTGTTGAGCGTGCATGCCGGCGACGGCTGTCCACAACTGTGCGCCTACGTGGTGGCCGAGCAAACCCCGCATGACCCAATCGCCTGGCGCGACAACCTGCGAGCGGCGCTCAAGGTCGATCTGCCGGACTACATGGTGCCGAGCCACTGGCTGTTGCTCGACGCCTTGCCACTGACCGGCAACGGCAAGCTCGACCGCAAGGCCTTGCCGGTGCCCGACGCTCAGGAATGGCAGCGACCGTTCGAAGCCCCCGAGGGCGACCTCGAACGGCAGCTGGCGGCCATTTGGGCCGTCGTGTTGGGTGTGGTGCAGATCGGCCGACGCGACAACTTTTTTGAATTGGGCGGGCACTCGTTGCTCGCCGCCCAGGCCAGTGCCCGTGTGGAACTGGAACTGGGCATCGAGCTGCCGCTGCGCGCGCTGTTCGAATCCACCGACCTTCAGGCTTATGCCGCCATGGCCGGGCAACACGCCCCGGCTGACAACGATGCACGTCTTGATGCGCTTGAGTCGCTTCTCGACGAGATGGAGATCAACTGATGGAACACACCACTGCCCAGCGTATCGCCACTCGCTTCGCCGGCTTGCCGGCTGACAAGCGCCGCGAGTTTCTGACACGCATGCAAGAGCAGGGCGTGAGCTTCGGCCAACTGCCGATTCCGCCTGCTGCCGAACCGCAAGCGACGTTTGAACTGTCCTATGCGCAGCAGCGCCAATGGTTCCTCTGGCAGCTTGATCCGCAGAGCTCGGCGTACAACATTCCAGCCGCATTGCGCTTGTATGGGCCGCTGAATGTCGCGGCGTTGCAGCAGAGTTTTGATGTGTTGCTGGAGCGTCATCAGAGCCTGCGCAGCCGATTCGTCGAGGATGACGGTCAGGTGGTGCAGACACTGGCCGGGTTCACCTCGCTGCCGATCGAACTGATTGACCTGCGCGATGAACCTCAGGAACAGCGTCTTGATCTGGCCATGAAAGCGGTCGAGCAGGACATCGCCCGGCCGTTCGATCTTCAGCACGGTCCGCTGCTGCGGGTCAGCCTGTTGCAGCTCGATGCCGAAGACCATGTGCTGTTGCTGACTCTGCACCACATCGTCACCGATGGTTGGTCGATGGGCGTGTTGGTGGAGGAGTTTTCCCGACTCTACGCCGCGCATTGCCAAGGGCAGAACGCTGCACTGGAGGCGCTGCCGATTCAGTATTCCGACTACGCCCTGTGGCAGCGCCGCTGGATGGAAGCGGGGGAACTGGAGCGTCAACTCAACTGGTGGCGTGAAACACTGGGCAACGAGCAACCGCTGCTGGAATTGCCGACTGATCGCCCACGCCCGGCACAACCGAGCCAGCGCGGTGCGCGTCTGGATTTCGCCCTCGATGCGACCTTGGCCAGCGGTCTGATGAGCCTGGCCAAACAGCGTGGCGTCACGCCGTTCATGCTGTTGCTGGCGAGTTTCCAGGCATTGCTCTATCGCTACAGCGGCCAGTCCGACCTGCGCGTCGGCGTGCCGATTGCCAACCGCAATCGTGCGGAAACCCGTGGCCTGATCGGCTTCTTCGTCAACACCCAAGTGATGCGTGCCGAGCTGGACGGGCGTCTGCCGTTCAGTCAGCTGCTCGACCAGACCCGCACCGCGTCGCTCAATGCTCAGGATTATCAGGACTTGCCGTTCGAGCGTCTGGTGCAGGCGCTGCAAGGTGAACGCAGCCTGAGCCACAGCCCGCTGTTCCAGGTGATGTTCAACCACCAGCAAGCCAAACCGGCGGCAGTCAGCGGTTTGCTCGCCGGGTTGCGCGTCGAGGCGCTGAACGCGACGGCGCACACCACGCAATTCGATCTGCAACTGGACACGCAGGAAGAGGGCGACAAGCTGTTCGCCAGCCTGACATATGCCACCGATCTGTTTGACGCCGAGCGCATCGAGCATTTAGCGCGTCATTGGCGCAACCTGTTGGCCGGCGTGCTGGCGAACCCGCAATGCCCGCTCGCCGAGTTGCCATTGCTGGATGCCGACGAGCGTCTGCGCATCCTCGATGACCTGAACAACACCGCTCAGGCCTATCCAGGCGAAGTCTGCGTGCAGCGCCATTTCGAAGCGCGCGTGGCTGAAAACGGTGAGGCGACAGCGCTGGTGTTCCAGGGCCAGCGCCTGAGTTACGCCGAGCTGAATGTGCGCGCCAACCGTTTGGCCCATCACTTGCGCGCCCAGGGCGTTGGCCCGGAAGTGCTGGTGGGGATTGCCTGCGACCGCTCGTTTGAAATGGTCGTCGGCCTGCTGGCGATTCTCAAGGCCGGCGGCGCGTATGTGCCGCTGGACCCGGAATACCCGCTTGATCGCCTGAGCTACATGATCGAAGACAGCGGCATTTCGCTGTTGCTGACCCAGGAACATCTGCTGGCGCAATTGCCGACGCCGGACAACGTGCGCACCCTGAGCCTGCATGCCGAGGCCGATTGGTTGAGCGACTTGCCGGGCACTGATCTTGCGAACCTTGCTGTCGCGGAAAACCTTGCCTATGTGATTTACACCTCCGGTTCCACCGGCAAACCCAAGGGCGCGGGTAACCGCCATGTGGCGCTGCATAACCGTCTGGAGTGGATGCAGCAAGCCTACATCCTGCTGCCGAGCGACCGCGTGCTGCAAAAAACGCCGTTCAGTTTCGACGTGTCGGTGTGGGAGTTTTTCTGGCCGCTGATGAAGGGCGCGACCCTGGTGATCGCCGCGCCGGGCGAGCACCGCGATCCGCAACGCCTTGCTGCGCTGATCGTCGAACAGGCGATCACCACGCTGCACTTTGTGCCATCGATGCTTTCGGCGTTTATCGCTGCCGACGAGGCGCTGGCCTGCACGTCGTTGCAACGGATCATTTGCAGCGGCGAAGCATTGCCGATGGAGTTGCAACGCCAGACCCTGCGCAGCCTGCCGCAAGCCAATCTCTACAACCTCTACGGCCCGACCGAAGCGGCCATCGACGTGACCCACTGGAACTGCGTGGAAGAGGGCCGCGACAGCGTGCCGATCGGTCGGCCGATCGCCAACCTGCGCACCTGCATCCTCGACAGCGAACTGCAACCGTTGCCGTTGGGCGCGGTGGGCGAGTTGTACCTCGGTGGCGTCGGTCTGGCGCGCGGTTATCACCGCCGTGGCGCGCTGACGGCCGAGCGTTTCGTGGTCGACCCGTTTGGCAGCGGCGAGCGTCTGTACCGCACCGGTGACCTGGCGCGTTACCGCGCTGATGGCGCCATCGACTATTGCGGGCGTATCGACCATCAAGTGAAGATTCGCGGTTTGCGCATCGAACTGGGTGAAATCGAAGCGCGTCTGCAAGAACATGCCGACGTGCAGGAAGCCGTGGTGCTGGCCATCGATGGCCCGAGCGGCAAACAACTGGTTGCGTACATCGTGCCGCAAGATCGAGCCTTGGTCGGCGCCGATGCCGAGCAGCAAGGCGCATGGCGCGAAACCCTGAAAAGTCATTTGCTGGCGAGCCTGCCGGACTACATGGTACCGGTGCAGACCGTGCTGATCGAACAAATGCCCCTGAGTCCCAACGGCAAACTCGACCGTAAGCGCCTGCCTGCGCCGACCGCACACGTCAGCCAACGCACCTTCGAAGCACCGCGCAGCGAACATGAACAGGTGCTGGCGCAGATCTGGCAGGACGTGTTGGGCGTGGAGCAGGTTGGGCGTCAGGACAACTTCTTTGAGCTGGGCGGCGACTCGATCATTTCGATTCAAGTGGTCAGCCGTGCACGCCGTGCCGGCCTGAGCCTGCAACCGCGCGACCTGTTCCAGCAGCAAACCTTGCAAGCGCTGGCCGCTGTGGTCAAAGAGCAGGCGGCACCGCTGGCGCAACAAGGACCGGTGGACGGTGTGCAAACACTCACGCCGATCCAGCGCTGGTTCTTCGACGAACCGATCCCGCAACGTGCGCACTGGAATCAGGCGGTGCTGCTGGTGCCGCGTGAAACCCTCGAATTGCCGCGCCTGCAAGCCGCGCTGCAACGTCTGCTCAAGCAGCACGATGCCCTGCGTTTGCGCTTCAGTCAGGTCGATGGCCAATGGTCAGCGCGTTATGTCGGGGCTGACAGCGCCGACGTGATCGACATGCTCTGGACCGCCCGCGTGGCCAGCGATGCCTCGCTGGAATCGGTGTGCGACGAAGCCCAGCGCAGCCTCAGCCTGCAAGACGGCCCGCTGCTGCGCGTGGCGTTGATCGCTCAGGCCGATGGCTCGCAGCGGTTGCTGTTGGTGATCCATCACTTGGCGGTGGACGGTGTGTCCTGGCGGGTGTTGCTGGAAGATTTGCAGGCTGCTTACCAAGGGCAAGACTTGCCGCTGAAAACCAGCGCCTTCCAGGCCTGGGCCGACAAACTCGATGCTTATGCACGTTCTGAAACCGCCGCCAGCGAACTGAGCTGGTGGCAGACGCAACTGGGCGAGGCGAATGATTCGCTGCCGGCGGCCAACGCCCAAGCCAGTCAGGCCGGGCATCTGCGACAAGGCGTCAGCATCGGCCTGGACCGCGAGCAGACCCGGCAGTTGCTGCAACAGGCTCCGGCGATCTACCGCACCCAAGTCAACGACCTGCTGCTGACCGCACTGGCCCGCACCCTCAGCCGCTGGACCGGCCACGCATCGGCGCTGATTCAGCTCGAAGGCCATGGCCGCGAAGAGCTGTTCGACGACATCGACCTGACCCGCACCGTCGGCTGGTTCTCCAGCCTGTTCCCGGTACGCCTGACGCCGACCGCCGACCTCTCGGGTTCGATCAAGGCAATCAAGCAGCAACTGCGCGAAATCCCCGGCAAAGGCATGGGCTACGGGCTGTTGCGCTACATGGGCGATGCGTCGACCCAAGCGGCATTGGCTGCGTTGCCGCAAGCGCGCGTGACCTTCAACTACCTCGGCCAGTTCGACCAGAGCTTTGCCGAAGACGCGTTGTTCACTCCGGCCCGGGAATCCAGCGGCGCCGCGCAATCGGCAGACGCACCGTTGCCGAACTGGCTGTCGGTGGATGGCCAGGTCTATGGCGGTGAACTGAAACTCGACTGGACTTTCAGTCGCGAATGTTTCGATCAGCGTGAAATCGAAGCGCTGGCCGCGGATTACCAAAGCGAGTTGCTGGCGCTGATCGCCCATTGCCTGAGCGATGGCGCGGGCGGCGTGACCCCGGCGGATTTCCCGCTGGCACGCCTGACCCAGTCGCAACTCGATGGCCTGCCGGTGCCTCCGGCGCAGATCGAGGACCTGTATCCGTTGTCGCCAATGCAGGCCGGTTTGCTGTTCCACAGCCTGTACGAGTCCGATTCCGGTGCCTACGTGAACCAGCTCAGCGTCGAAGCCCGCGGCCTTGATGCCGAACGGCTCGGCCGCGCGTGGCAAGCGGTGCTCGACACTCATCCGATCCTGCGCAGCAGTTTCCACTTCCCCGACGGCTTCGAAGCGCCGGTGCAATTGGTCCATCGTCACCTGCAATTGCCGATGACCTGCCTCGACTGGCGCAACCGCAGCGATCAGGCCGAAGCATTGGTTCAACTGATCGACAGCGAACGCCTGCAACTCGATTCGACTCGGGCGCCGTTGATGCGCCTGACCCTGGTGCGCCTCGACGATGAGCGTCAGCAACTGATCTACACCCACCATCACTTGTTGCTCGATGGTTGGAGTAACTCGCTGCTGTTGAGCGAAGTCCTGCAGCGTTATGCCGGGCAAGACGTGCAAGCGCCAACCGGGCGTTTCGCCGATTACATCGGCTGGCTGCAACGTCAGGATGCGCAGGCTGATGAACTGTTCTGGCGCGAGCAACTGGCGACCCTCGACAACCCGACCCTGTTGGGGCAGAGCCTGGCCCATGGCGACAGTAAAAATCTGTCGACGACGGAGTTTGCCGACCACCGACAGACCTTCGATGTCGCCACCAGCAAACGCTTCGGCGACTTTGCCCGTCAGCAAAAAGTGACGCTCAACACCTTGGTCCAAGGTGCCTGGGCACTGCTGCTGCAACGCTACAGCGGTCAACGCAGCGTCGCGTTTGGCGCGACCGTGGCGGGGCGTCCGGTGGACTTGTCGGGGGCTGAAAGCCAACTTGGCCTGTTCATCAACACCTTGCCGGTGATCAGCAGCCCGGACGCCGTCGAAAGCGTCGGCCAGTGGCTGACCCGCTTGCAGGCGCAGAACCTGGAATTGCGTGAGCATGAATTCACCGCCCTCGGCGACATTCAGCGCTGGGCCGGGCGTGTCGGTGAGCCGCTGTTCGACAGCCTGCTGGTGTTCGAAAACTTCCCGGTGGCCGAAGCGTTGCAACAGGGCGCGCCGGCCGGTTTGAGCTTCTCGATCCCGCAGAACCATGAACGCACCAACTTCCCGTTGACACTGGCGGCCACTGCCGAAAGCGAGCTCAGCCTGAACTGGAGCTACCAATGCGCCCACTTCAGCGCCGAGGCGATTGCCCGCATGAGCGAGCATCTGGCCGCGTTGCTGGCGGCGATGGTCGCCGCGCCACACGCTGCATTGAGTGAACTGGACCTGCTGACCGCGCCGGAACGTGCGCAACAATTGGTCGAGTGGAACCCGGCATTCACCGCGACGGAAAAACCGCTCTGCGTGCATCAGTTGATTGAGGCCCAGGCCGTCATCCGACCGGACGCCACCGCGTTGATCTTCAACGATCTGGAATTGAGCTTCGACCAACTCAACCGTCGTGCCAACCTATTGGCCCATCGCCTGCGCGAGTTGGGCATCGGCCCGGAAGTGCGGGTCGGCCTGGCGATGCAGCGTTCGCCGGAGATGATCATTGGCCTGCTGGCAATCCTCAAGGCCGGCGGCGCGTACGTGCCGCTGGACCCAGCGTACCCGGCCGAACGCCTGCGCTATCTGATGGAAGACAGCGGCATTTCGCTGCTGCTCAGCCAGTCGTGGTTGCGGGAAAAGCTGCCGTTGCCGGAAGGCCTGTCGGTGCTGGAAATCGACCGCGAGCCGCTGGAGCACATGTCGGAAACCAACCCGGTCAACCTGACCTGCGGCGAAAACCTCGCGTACCTGATTTACACCTCGGGCTCCACCGGTCGACCGAAAGGCGTCAGCGTGGCCCACGGTCCGCTGGCCATGCATTGCCTGTCGATCGGCGAGTTGTACGGCATGACCCCGGACGACCGCGAACTGCAATTCGCTTCGATCAGCTTCGACGGCGCCCACGAGCGCTGGCTGACGCCGCTGGTGTTCGGCTCGGCGGTAATGCCCCGCGACGACGAGTTGTGGAGCGTGGAGCGCACGTGCGCCGAGATCGAAAAGCACGGCATCACCATCGCCTGCTTCACCCCGACCTATCTGTCGCAGATCGCCGATTTCATGGGCGAAGCGGGGCGTGATCTGCCGATCCGTTCCTACACCCCGTGCGGCGAAGGCATGGCCAAGCACGCGTTCGATGAAGTGCAGCAAGTGCTGCAGCCCAAGCGCCTGATCAACGGCTATGGCCCGACCGAAACGGTGATCACGCCACTGATCTGGCTGGCGTATCCGGATACCGAATTCGACTCGGCATTCATGCCGATTGGCCGGCCGGTGGGTAATCGCAGCGCCTATATTCTGGACGGCGGTTTGCAGCCGTTGCCGGTTGGTGTGGCGGGCGAGTTGTACCTGGGCGGCGAGGGCGTCGCCCGGGGTTACCACCAACGGCCGGACCTGACCGCTGAACGCTTCGTGCCGGATCCGTTCGTGCCGGGTGCGCGTTTGTACCGCAGTGGCGACCTCGCAAGGTTCCGTGCCGACGGCGTCGTTGAATACCTCGGCCGTATCGACCAACAAGTGAAGATTCGCGGGTTCCGTATCGAGCTCGGCGAAATCGAAGCCTGCCTGCTGGAACACGAAGGCGTGCGTGAAGCGTTCGTGATCGATCGCGAAGGCCCGGTCAGTCGCCAGTTGGTTGGCTACGTGGTGCCCCGCGATCCGCTCGCCGACGAGCAGGATTTGCGTGAAGCGCTGACCTTGCACCTGCGCAGTCGATTGCCGGCGCACATGCTGCCGGCGCATTTGATGTGCCTGGCCGCGTTGCCGCTGACGCCGAACGGCAAGCTTGATCGTCAAGGCCTGCCAGCGCCGGAAGCCACTCGACAGAACCACGATCAAGTGGCCGCCGCGTCGCCGGCCGAAACGTTGCTGGTGGAGATCTGGCAGGAACTGCTGGGGCTGGAGTCGGTGGGCGTCACCGAGAACTTCTTCGAACTGGGCGGTGACTCGATCATTTCCCTGCAAGCGGTGAGTCGTGCCGGGCAGCGCGGGCTGGTGTTCAGTCCGAAGCAACTCTTTGAGCAACAGACCATTCGGGCACTCGCTGTAGTGGCGACCAGCCGTGAAGCAGCGTTGGTTGAAGCGCCGAAAGTCCCTGCTTTTGCGCTGGTGCCGCACATCGACATCGCGGCCCGTGAAGGGCTGCAAGACCTGTATCCGCTGTCGCCGATGCAGCAAGGCATGCTGTTCCATTGCCTCGATTCGCCAGAGCTGAACCCGTACGTCAACCAGTTGAGCGTGGCGGTCGACGGTTTGCAGGTGCCGCGTTTCCGTGCCGCTTGGCAAACCCTGGTCGAGCGTCATGAAGTGCTGCGCGCGGCGTTCCGCTGGCGCGATGGTTTGGCCGATCCGCTGCAAGCGGTATTCGCCGACGTCGAGTTGCCGATAGAAGAACTCGACTGGCGCGAGCGCACCGACACCGAGCAGGCGCTGAACGAACTGGCCGCAGCAGAACAAGCCAAGGGCTTCGACCTGAGCTGCCCGCCGTTGATGCGTTTCATCCTGGTGCGCCTGGGTGATGACCGTTACCAGATGATCTGGATCTACCATCACCTGTTGCTGGACGGCTGGAGCGCCTCGCGTCTGTTGGGCGACATGTTGCGCCTGTACCACAACGACACTCTGCCGACCCTGACCGGTCGCTACGCCGACTACATCGCCTGGCTGCAACGCCAGGACGGCGCGCAGGCCGAAGGCTTCTGGCGCGAGCGCCTGGCGTTGCTCGAAGAACCGACCATTCTGGCCAAGGCTTCGGGGGCTGCGGGTTCCGGTCACGGCGTGATGTACAGCAACCTCGACGCCGAGGTGACGCGCAAATTGCACAGCTTCGCCAAGCGTCAGCGCGTGACATTAAACACGCTGGTGCAAGGCGCGTGGTTGTTGCTGCTGCAACGCCACAGCGGCCAACGCAGTGTCGCGTTCGGCGCCACGGTGGCGGGGCGTCCGACCGGGCTGGCCGGCGCGCAGGACATGCTCGGCCTGTTCATCAACACCTTGCCGGTGATCCAGACCCTCGATCCGCAACAGCCGTTGGGCGAGTGGCTGCGCGATTTGCAGGACTACAACCTGATGGTGCGCGACTACGAGCACACGCCGTTGTCGGACATCCAGCGCTGGGCCGGGCAGGGTGGTCAGGGCTTGTTCGACAGCATCATCGTGTTCGAAAACCATCCGGTGGACCGCGCCTTGAAAGGAGGCGAGGAAGGTGAATTGCGCTTTGCCGAAGTTGGCAGCGGCGGGGTGACCAACTTCCCGATGGACTTGATGGTCAGCGCTAACGAAGAAGGCCTGGAAGTTGAGTACCTGTTCCTGCGTGATCGCTTCAGTGATGTGGAAGTTGAGCGGATTCGTGCGCAGCTTGAAGGGTTGCTGCGTGTGCTGCCTGAAGATGCTGCTTGTCTGCTCGGCAACATTGGCTTGCCGGAAGCGCGTTTGAGTCTGCCGCAGGTGTCCGACGACAATGCCGATTTGCTGCACGCGTTCAATCAACACGTAAAAGCGCAGCCACAGAAAATCGCCTTGATCTGCGAGGATCGGCAAGTCAGTTATGCACAACTAGAGGCGCAGGCCAATGGGCTGGCACAGCAACTGATCGGTCGCGGTATCGGGCCGGAAAGTCTGGTGGCGGTGGCGTTGCCGCGTTCCGAGCGCACCATCGTTGCGTTCCTTGCGGTGCTCAAGGCCGGGGCGGCTTATTTGCCTTTGGACTTGGCGTACCCGGCTGAGCGATTGGCCTACATGCTCAATGATTCGGCCGCCAGCCTGTTGCTTTGCGACAGTGATCTGGGCGAACGACTGACCCTGGCCGACAGCCTGCCACGGCTGTTGCTCGATCAACTGAGCATTGCCGACAACGCCGAGTGCCCGGTTTCCCGACCGCTGCCGGGGCACCTCGCGTACCTGATTTACACCTCCGGTTCCACCGGCCAACCGAAAGGCGTGGCCGTGGCGCGCGGACCGATTGCCCGGCATTGCCGCGGCATCATCGAGCTCTACGAACTGGCACCGCGCAGCCGCGAGTTGCACTTCATGTCGTTCGCTTTCGACGGTGCTCAGGAGCGTTGGCTGAGCGTGCTGTTGGCCGGCGGCAGCCTGGTGATCCGCGATGACAGTTTGTGGACCCCGGAGCAAACCCTGGAAATGTTGCATCGTCACGCCGTGACCGTGGCCTGCTTCCCGCCGGCGTACCTGCAACAGATGGCCGAGGTGGCTGAACGTTTGGGCAATCCACCGGCGGTCGAGGTGTATTGCTTTGGCGGTGATGCGGTGCCGGAGGCCAGTTTCGAGCAGGTCAAACGGGCGCTGCGTCCGCAGCGACTGGTCAACGGTTACGGCCCGACCGAAACCGTGGTCACGCCTTTGTTGTGGCGTGCCGAGGTCAGCGAAACCTGCGACGCGGCGTATGCGCCGATTGGTCGTGGTGTGGCCGGGCGTGGCTTGTACGTGCTGGATGCCGACCTCAATCCGTTGCCGGTCGGTGTCAGCGGCGAGTTGTACCTGGGCGGCGAATGCCTGGCGCGCGGTTATCACCAGCGTCCCGGCATGAGTGCTGAACGCTTCATCCCCGATCCGTTCGAGGCCGGAGGTCGCATGTACCGCACCGGCGACCTGGTGCGCCAGCGTGAGTGCGGGTTGATCGACTACCTGGGGCGTCTCGACCAGCAAGTGAAGATCCGTGGTTTCCGCATTGAACCGGGTGAAATCGAAGCCCGCCTGCGCGACTGCGCCGAGGTGCAGGATGCCGCCGTGGTGGTGCACGACACGCCGACCGGCAAACAATTGGTCGGTTATGTGGTGGCGGCCGGTGCTGTTGGGCTTGATCGTCGCTTGAAGGCTGAACTGCAAGCGCAGCTGCCGGATTACATGGTGCCGGCGCGAATCATGGTGCTGGAGGGTTTCCCGCTGTCGGCCAACGGCAAGCTCGACCGTCGCGCACTGCCTACGCCTGAATGGGCGCTCGGCGGTTATCGCGCGCCGCGCAACGCACTGGAAACGGCGCTGACCGCAATCTGGCAAGAGGTGCTCGGCGTACCGCAAGTGGGTATCGACGACAACTTCTTCGAACTCGGCGGCGACTCGTTGCAGGTGCTTAAAGTCATCTCGCGGGTACGCAGTCAGCCACAACTGGGCTTCGAATTGAAGCTGCGGGACTTGATGCAGAAGCCGTGCATCGCCGAACTCAGCGGCTATCAGGCGGCCGAGCCGGCGTCTGCGCCGGACCCGTTGCTGGCGCTGAATGCGCGGATCCCCAACGTGCCGGCGCTGTTCTGCCTGCACGCTGGTTTCGGCACGGTGTTTGACTACGAACCGCTGGCCCGTCGACTGGAAGGCCGGCGCACGGTGTACGGCCTGCAATGCCGGATGCTGCTTGACCCGCAGTGGCAGGACGAGTCGCTGTTGGCGATGGCTCACGCCTATGCGCAACGGATTCGCAGTCAGCAGGCCAATGGGCCGTATTACTTGCTGGGTTGGTCATTGGGCGGGGCGTTGACGCAATTGGTCGCTCACGAATTGGAAACCCAGGGTGAAACGGTCGCGTTTGCCGGGCTGGTCGACAGCTACGTGGCGGGCACCGCAGAGGCGGGGGACTGGCGCGAGGACCTGGGCGATTTCCTGACGTTTGTGCTCGGTCTGCCGGCCGATGAGGCTCAAGCGCTGATTGCGCTGAAAGCCGCTGATTTGAATGAGCGCGAGGGTTCCACGGCGGTGATCGAGGCGGCGATGCACGGTTCCAATGAGCAAGCCGCGTTGGGTGCGGGGGAACTCACGCAGATCTTCGCCACTGGCTCACGCCTCAAGCAACTGGCGCTGGCGCAGCGGCAACTGCCGGCGATCCAGGTCACGGCGCATCGCTGGTGGGTGGCCGAGCGCGACGACGAACGTCGGGTGTTTGAAGCCCAGGTTGGCAGCCACGGCGTTGATCGCTTGTTGGCGGGCGGGCATTACGAACTGCTGCGCGGTGATGAGTTGCTCGACGAGCTTGAAGACTTGTTGGAACACCACATGGTCGCTGCATAAAAACAACTGTGGCGAGGGAGCTTGCTCCCGCTGGGTCGCGAGGCGGCCCCCAAAAGAGGGACTGCTGCGCAGTCCAGCGGGAGCAAGCTCCCTCGCCACAGGGTTCTCGCTGATTTGAAGATTGTGTGTTGCCTGATTACTGACCCTTTTGTGTAGAAGGATTTTTCCATGGCCGTGTTGCCAGAACTTGAAGCTTTTCTAGAACTCGCCGAGTTCGGCCGGATGACCGGCAAAAGTCGCGCGATGCATGAACAGTCGCCACAACAGGCTCGCATCGATTTCGAAGCGTCGTCAGGGTTTCTCGATGTGCCGCTGGACAGCGTTGCCTGCGAGGACTTCACCCTCGTCGCGCGAGATGGCCACAACCTGTCGGCCAGGGTGTATCGCAGCGGGCAAGCGGTCGATGGGCTGCAACCGGTGGTGTTGTATTTCCATGGCGGCGGGTATGTGGTCGGCAGTCTCGATTCCCATGATGCGCTGTGCCGGCGGCTGGCCTCCCAAGGAAGTTTTGCCCTGTTGACGGTGGATTATCGTCTGGCGCCGGAATGGCGGTTCCCGACGCCGGTGCAGGATGCTTGCGATGCGGGGAACTGGCTGGTGCGCGAGGGCGCGACGCATGGTCTGGACGCAACGCGAGTGGCCGTGGCGGGTGACAGCGTGGGGGCGACGCTGGCGACGGTGTTGTCGATCATGGCCGTGCGTGAGCCTGAGGAACTGGCGTTGAAACCCAAGGCGCAATTGTTGGTGTACCCGGTGACGGATGCCACGACCCAGCGTGCGTCGCATCGGGATTTTGCCGAGGGTTACTTGCTGGAGACACCGACGCTGGATTGGTTCTATGCACATTACGGGCGCACGCCGCAGGATCTGGCGGATTGGCGGTGCTCGCCGTTGCTGGCGGAGGATCTGTCGGGTGTGGCGCCGGCGCTGGTGTACCTGGCCGGGCATGATCCGTTGCATGACGAAGGGTTGGCGTATGCGGATCGGTTGCGTGCGGCGGGGAATGAGGTGACGTTGCTGGAACAGCCTGGGATGACCCATGACTTTTTGCGTATGGCGGGGTTGTTGGGGGAGGTTGAGGGGATTCATGCGGAAGTGGCGGAGTGGGTACGATTGCGGGTTTGAGGTGAAATGAAGAAGCCTGCCATCTCTGTTGGAAGGGGGGGCGGGTTTTTTGTTGTTTGAGAAGTGGTAGTCACAGGCTGAAATCCACCCCTCACCCCAGCCCTCCCGAAACGTCGGACCGCCCCAGAGGGGAGAGGGGGAAAGGGAGCAGATCTGTATGCTTATCAAAACCTGAGTTCGACTTGATATCTCAGGTCGCAGTACCTCAAAAGAACGCCTCGGTCAGCTCCCTCGCCCCTCTGGGGCGGTCCGACGTTTCGGGAGGGTTGGGGTGAGGGGGCTTTTGATTTTTTGCACTCATAAAAAATGCCCATATCTCGCGATACGGGCATTTTTCAATTCAGCTCAGCCACTCAGAAATCATATTTCGCAGTGATCTGCAGGTTACGTGGCTCGCCGTAGAACGTGGTGCCGAAGTTGCCCAGGCCCGTCAGGTACTTCTTGTCGAAGACGTTGTTGGCATTGGCGGTGAAGCTCAGGTGTTCGTCGTATTGAAAACGGGTCATCAAGTCCACGAGGGTGTAGCCACCTTGCTTGAGCATGGTGCTGCCGCCTTCGCCATTACCCACGTTGGGGCTGTAGCTCTGACCGTAAAAAGCGCTCTGCCAGCTGATGCCGCCACCGACGGTGAACTGGTCCAGCGCGCCGGGCAGACGGTAGGTGGTGAACGTACGAATCACGTGCTCCGGTTTGCTGGTGGCCAGCGGGAAACCGAAGATGCGTTGTTCGTCCTTGTCACGGGTGCGGGCGTAGGTGTAGCCGGCAGACACGTTCCAGTCCTGAGCCAGTTCGCCGGCCAGTTCCAGTTCCACACCGTTGGTGGTGGCGCCGTCGGTGGCTTTGAAAATGCCATCGCCGGTGACCTCATTGGTGCCGATCGATTGAGCAACGTTGTCCTGCTCAATGCGGAAGAAGGCCAGGCTGGCGTTCAGTTTTCCTTCGAAGTAAGCCGCTTTCAGGCCAGTCTCGTAGCTGTTGCCTTCAACGGGTGCCAGGGTCGAACCGTTGGCGTCCTTGTTTATTTGTGGCTGGTAGATGCTGGTGTAGCTGCCGTAGACCGAGTAGGTATCGTCCAGGTCATAGACCACACCGGCGTAAGGTGTAACGACGCCATGTTCCTTGTAGCTGGCGTGGGTGTCGGTCTGGCCGGTGCCTGGATAGTAGGCGTAATCCTCGTTGTACTTGTAGGTGCTCAAACGGCCGCCAAGGATGAACGACAGGTCGTCCGTCGGACGCAGGCGCGTGGCCAGGTAAGCGCCGTTCTGGCTCTGGGTGCGCTCGTACTTGCCGTTTTTCGGGAAGTCCTGTTTCGCCAGATGGCCTTCCCAGTCAAAAATGTTGCCCGTCACCTGTCCGAAGGCGCTGCTGTCGAAGGTCGAACCGGTCTGACGGGAGTGGGAGGCCATGAAACCTGCCACCAGTTCATGCTCGCGCCCGCCCAGGCTGAACGGGCCCGAGACGTTCACGTCAGCCGTGTTCTGCACGCGATGGCCTTCCCAGCGACCCCAGTAAAAGAACATGCCTTCGCCGGTGGCGCGGTCCGGGCTGCCACCGCTGGCCGAAGCCAGTTGGGTGTCGTGATCGGTGGTTTTCTGGTCGAAGCTGGCCTTGAATTTCCAGTCATTGGCCAGCGCTTGTTCCAGCGATGCGAAGTAAGTGATGCTGTCGAAATCACGACGGCTCCAGTCAGCACCCGGGTTGAAACTGCGAGAGAAGTCGGTGCGGCCACCGTCGGTGAAGTACGGCGCGTTACCGGTCCAGGAACTGCCGCGCGGGGTGGCACTGGACTTGTCGACGCCCAGGGTCAACAGGGTGTCATCGGTCAGGTCGGCTTCGAGGATGCCGTAGTACAGGTCTTTCTTCTGGCTGTAGTGGTCGATGTACGAATCTTTGTCCTGATAGGCACCCACAAAACGGCCGCGCACGCTGCCGGAATCGTTCAGCGAACCGGAGATGTCGCCTTCGGTGCGGTAGTTGTCCCAGTAACCGGCGGTGGCACTGACCGACGCCTTGAAGTCCTTGGTCGGTTTCTTGCGAATCAGGTTGACGGTGGCGGACGGGTCGCCCGCGCCGGTCATCAGGCCGGTCGCGCCTTTGATGACTTCGATGTGATCGAGGCTGGCCGCGTCGTCGCTGTTGTTAGGGTTTTCACCATAAACGCCGTCGTAGGGGATGTTGACGCCGTCGTACTGAAAGTTGGTGATGGCAAACCCTCGGGCGGAAAACTCGGTACGGTCACTGTCGTACTTCTGTGTCGTAACGCCGGGGGTGTTGCGCAACGCGTCGGCGACGCTGGTGACACCGCGATCGTCCATTTGCTGACGCGTCACCACGGTCACCGATTGCGGCGTTTCACGCAGGGTCAACGGCAGCTTGGTCGCGGTGGTGGTGGCGCCGGTGGTGTAGGAATGGGTGTCTTCAGTGGTCAGGCCCAGGGCCTGCCCGGAAATGGTGGTCGCACCCAGTTGCAGGCTCGAGCCGCCACCGGACACCAGCGTGACGGTATTGCCGCTGATCTGGAACGAAATGCCAGTGCCTTTCAGCAGGGCGGCGAGGGCGTCGGACGGTTCCAGCGAGCCGGACACTGCGCGAGACTTGATCCCTGCAACCTGATCCGGGCTGTAGAGGATTTGCAGATTGGTCTGCATGCCCAGTTCGGTCAGCGCGTTGGAAAGCGATTGACCTGCAATATTCACTTTTACAGGTGCAGCATTGGCCATCGAGCTCCCCAGCAAGGTGGCGGTCAGCAGTACGCTAGTGAACAGGGTGCGATGCAAAGTCGGGCGCTGTACGGCCAGCGCGAGAGGTGTGCGGCGTGTATGAGGTCGCATTACTTACCTGAGCTCCTGAAAAGTGTTGTGCAGAGTTTTTGTTAATAAGAATGATTATTAGACGCGGCACGAACGAGAAACCGGAAAGAAACCGGGAAAATAAAATTCCGAAAGGTGGAAGGAGTTAGGTTTTTCGCGGTCCTGTGGCGAGGGAGCTTGCTCCCGCTGGACTGCGTAGCAGTCCCATTTTTTGGGGCCGCTTCGCGACCCAGCGGGAGCAAGCTCCCTCGCCACAAAGATGTGTTCAGCGATCAGGCGGGAGCGAACTCAGTGACAACCCGTCCGCTTTCCATGCGTACCAGTTGGTCCGCCACGTCGAAATAACGGTCATCGTGGGAGATCACGATGATGGTCTTGCCCAGACGCTTGAGGTCCGGCAGCAGCTCGGTATAGAAAATCCGGCGGAAGGTCGGGTCCTGGTCGGCCGCCCATTCATCGAACACCAGCACCGGACGTTCCTCCAGCCACGCATTGACCAGGGCCAGGCGTTTGCGCTGGCCGGTGGAGAGGTCGGTGGTGGTGAAGTTGCCGTCCTTGACGCTGACCTTGTGCGCGATCTCCAGCCGTTGCAGGTATTTGTTGGCATCTTCGGGGATGTGCGTATCGCCTTGGACCACGTCGTCGAACAGGTAATAGTCAGCAAAAATCGTGGTGAACAACTGGCGATAGTCATCGCGGTTGGCGGCGTCGATCACTTCGCCGTTAACGTGGATTGCACCCTGCTGCGGCGTGTACAGGCCCAGCAGCAGTTTGATCAGCGTGGTCTTGCCGCACCCGTTCTCGCCGACAATAAAGGTGATGTCGCCTTGCTTGATCGTCAGGTTCACCGGCCCGAGCTGGAAGGGCGCAGCCCCTTCGGCAGCCGGGAAGCTGAAACGTACATCGGCCAGTTTCAGTTCGTGCACGGCTTGCTTGACGTTGCCTTTGTCGCTGAGCAGCAGATGCGGTTCGGGGGTGGAAAACTGCTCCGACAGTTCGGCGATGCGGCGGAAGGCGATCTGCGCGCGGCTGACAATCGGCAAGGTGCTGATCAAATGCTCCAGCGGGCCTTTCATATAAAGCAGCACCAGCACGAAGCCGCTCATCACGGTTTTGTCGGCGCTCGGCCAGAAGGTTTGCAAGGCCAGGGCCAGGCCGATGACCACGAAGAACAGCATCGAACCAAACGTCTTGGCGATCACGAAGGTGTTGATGGAACGCACCTGGGTGTTGCAGATGAACTCGGCCGTAGCCTTGATGCCCGAGACGAACATGCGTTGGCGGCGTGGACGATGAATGCGCAGTTCCTTGGCGCCTTCGGCAATCGCGTTGTAGTGCTTTTGCAGTTCATCTTCGGCCTCTCGGGCGGCCATGAAACCCTGTACCCCTTTGCTCTGGGCGTAGGCCTGAATGGCGGTGCCGATCAGGATGGCGGCGACCATGATCAGGAACATCGGCCACGACAGAATGGCCAGGTAGCCCATGCAGCCGAGGGTCACGGTGACGGAAATGGCCAGCGGCGCGAAGGCGAAGGCGAAGTCGCTGATGGTGTCGACGTCGTGGGTCAGTACCGGGATCAGGCGGTGGCTGCGATAGCGTTCGATCTGCTCGATCGGGGCCGACAGGACTTTCTCGCCCAGCTGTTTACGCAGCTTGGCGATGATGTGCTGGCCGACGTAGTTGGTGCCGATGTCCGAGCAGATCGAACTGGCCAGCGCCAGCAGGCACAGGCCGGCGAACAGGGCGACGACGCCTTGGGTCAGGCCGGTGTCCGAATGCAGGGCGTTGTTGATGGTCGCCAGCAATACCGTGACGCTCAGGCCGCCGACCATGCCCAGGAAAATGGACGCGGCGACGATGAGCCGAAAGGGTTTCAACAGGGCGAACAATTCGCCGATGGCGCCACGGGTAGGCTGGGTCATGGAAGACAGTTCCTTGGGTCGTGAAGGCAGATACCCAGTAGAACGTCTGGTGGAAGACTTAATTTAGCCGGCCGCCGACTGGCGGCGACCGGTTGAGGCGACGGCTTACAGGTCGCGCACGATGCGGAAACCCATCCAGTCGCCACGCTCTTGCGGGTACTGGCTGTTGCGGTTGCCGGAGCGCGAGAACACCGGCGCTTCACCCCAGTCGTTGCCACGAATCCGTACGGCTTCGCATTTGGGCTCGACCCAGGCGCTGCCATCAGTGGGCGCACCGACGTAATCAGGGTGTTCGCAGTCCTCGACCCATTCGTAAACGTTGCCGTGCATGTCGTACAGGCCGAAGGCGTTCGGCGGGTAGCTGCCCACTGGTGAGCTGTAGCTGTAACCGTCCGCCGGGCCATAGGTGTTGGCGTGTTTGCTGATGCTGTATTCCTTGCCCACATCGAACGGGAAGGGGAACGGCCCTTTGCTGCCGCCGCGCGCGGCATATTCGCGTTGGGCTTCGCTGACCATGTGGTACGTCTGCCCGGTTTTTTTCGACAGCCAGGCGACGTAGTTTTTCACGTCGTCGAAGTTCATGCACACCGCCGGCTGACGCGGGCTTTGCGGATAGCGCGGCTTGCTGGCGACGCACTCGCGACCCGGCCGGGTGTCGCCGTTGGCGATGGTCACGCCACTCTCGCGCACGTAGCTGTCCCATTCACCGGCGGTGACCTGGAAGCGGCTCATGGCGAACGGTTTGGCAAAGGTCACGCCATGCATCGGACCTTCATCGGGTTCGCGACCGACTTCATCGTCCGGGGTGCCCATGGTGAAGGTGCCGGCGGGCAGCACGACCATTTCCGGGCAGTCCCGACAGTCTTTGAACACCTTGCCCGGTTGCGTCGTTGCCGCGGCTTGCGCGGCAGCCGGCAGCAGGCCAGCGAGGAGGGCGGACAAGGCGAGTGCCTTGAACGGCAGTGTTAGTGGATTACTGTTCATGAGGTGTCTCGTTCAAAGAAAAAACTGGAGTCTTGTAAGGTCCAATGTAGGAGTGAGCCTGCTCGCGATAGCGGTGTATCAGGCGAAGTCGATGTCGACTGATACACCGCTATCGCGAGCAGGCTCGCTCCTACAGGGTTCTGCGTTAGGCGATCTTGCTCAGCAAGGCCATGAAGCGGTCGATCTGCTCTTCAGTGTTGAGCAGGCCAGGGGCGATGCGGATCACCGGGCCGACGTCACGGTCCACCGAGTCGCAGACCACGCGGTTCTCCATCAACTGGACGGCGACTTTTTCGCAGTCGCGATCCTTGATCCGGAAGAAGGTAAAACCAGCCGACAGGTCCGGGCTCTTTGGCGTCATCAGTTCGATCTGCGGGTGCTCCAGCAAGCGGTTTTTCGCATAGGTATTGAGCGCATGGATGCGCGCCTGCACCTCGGCTTTGCCCAGGTCCAGGTGCAGCTTGAAGGCTTCGTTCAGGGCCCAGCGATGTTCGAAGCTGTGATAGCCGCCGGGGGTCATGATGGTCGAGAAGGTGGTGGCTTCGGAGAACGTCGGGATGGTCGGCGTCACGTCCTTGATTTCGGCCGAACGCGCGCAAATGATCCCGGTACCGCGCGGGCCGAACATCCATTTGTGGGTGCCGGCGATGAAGAAATCGCAGTGCATGTCGGGGAAGTCGAGGTCCTCGACGCCGAAGCCATGGACGCCGTCAACCACATACAGGATGCGGTCCTTTTCTGCGCGGTTGCGGTTCTGTTCGTCCACCAGTTTGCCGATCTCGCCGATCGGCAGTTTCACGCCGCTGCCCGATTGCACCCACGTCATGCCGAGCACTCGGGTTTCGGGGCGAATGCCTTTGGCAATCGAGCCCAGCACTTCGTCCACGGAAATGCTGTGACTGTGCTCGAACAGCTTGAGCTTGCGAACCTTGACCCCGTCCTTTTGCTGGCGGTAAGCCAAGGCATAGTTCGTCGCGTAATGTTCGTGTTCGCTGGTGAGAATTTCCTGGTCGGGGCGCACATGAATGCCGCCGTAGATCAGTGAAAGGCCTTCGGTGGTGCTGCCGGTGAGGGCGATTTGCTCGGGCTTGGCCTTGAGGTAGCGACCGGCCCAGATGCGTACTTCCTGCTCGCGTTTTTCGGTTTCCCCCAGGTCCCAATCCATGGCCCGGCCGGGGTTGCGGTCGAGGTTGGCGCGGTGCATGTCGATCGCTTCACGCACCGGTCTTGGGTGTGAGGTCACCAGAAAGTTGGCGAAGTGCAGGTAATCCGGGTCCTGATTGAACATCTGGCGTAGTTGCGCCCACTTATCCTTCGGCAGCGGCGCCGGATTGGCGGCCAGCGCCGGCAGGTTCACGGCTGCGCCCAAGGGCAGGCCGGCCGCGAGAATACCGGCCTGCTTGAGGAATGAACGACGGTTGGTCATGTGCTCGGTTCGCTTCTGCAAAAGAGAGAATCAGTTTTTCGCCACAGGTTTGGAAGACTTCTGCACCTGGTCCCAGACCCGCAGGAAGTTGCCGCCCCAGAGCTTGGCGATATCGGCCTCGCTGTAGCCGCGACTGATCAGCTCGGCCGTCACGTTGCGGGCCTCGCTGACGTCTTTCCAGCCGTCCAGACCGCCGCCGTCGTTGAAGTCGGAACTGATGCCGACGTGGTCGATGCCGATTTTTTTCACTGCGTAGTCGATCGCGTCGCCATAGTCCTTGAGGGTGGCCTTGGGCTCTTCGTCGACGATGGCATAGAGCTGACTGGCGTACTCGCCGAAACGTTGCTCGGACCAGACGGTGATCACCGGGTCGCCCGGCATCAGCGCCATCTCCAGACTTTGCAACGGTTGCAGGTCGAAGCGTGCGCGCAGGGCGTTGAGTTTGTCCTGGGTGGCCTGGCTCAGCGGGCGGATGTAGGTCGGGAAGCCGACAATCTGCACCACGCCGCCGCTGTTCTTGATCAGCTGCATTTCCTGATCGCTGAGGTTGCGCGGGATGTCTACCAACCCTCGCGGCGCCGAGTGGGACGCGACCATCGGCGCACGGCTCAACTGGGCGACTTGCTCCAGCGCCTTGGTCGACATCTGAGAAACGTCGATGATCACGCCGAGATCGTTGAGTCGGTGCACGGCCTGCTTGCCGATCTCCGAGAGGCCGCCAAGGGCGTCGCGGGAATCGTTGAAAAACGGCAACGGCCGGGATGAGTCAGCCCAGGCGTTGTTGCCCACGTAGCTGAAGCCGAACATGCGCATGCCGCGCGCCGCCCACTTGTCCAAAGCGTTGAGGTCGTTGCCCAGCGGATAGGCGTTGAGCATGCTCATGAAGATCGCGAACTTGCCTTCGCCGTGCAGGCGTCGGAAGTCGTCGGGGGTGTAGGCGATGGCAACCTGATTGGGGAAGTCGCGAACCAGGGTGCTGATGATTTTGTAGCGGGTTTCCTGTTCGAACTGTGCTTCGTCGACGAAACCGGCGGTGGGGCGGTGCGGGGCGTTGGCGCCGTTCCAGATTTCCGGCCAGCCGAAAATCGTCAGCGCCGCGCCGGACAGGCGTCCGCGCCCGGTCTTGACCAGGTCGAACTGCCCGGTGCCATCCTTGTCCGCTTCATTGCCGGCGGTGCCGAAGTCCAACGGGACGGTGACGTGGCTGTCGAAGGAGAGGATTCGCTCGTGCAGCTCATCGGCCTGTTTCATCACCTTGACCGGGTAGCCGGGATTGTCCTTGAACCCGTAATCCCAGACCGCAAAGCCTGCACCGGCGCTGATCGCCAGGGCCAGCGGCAGGCCGATGTAAAGAGCCTTTTTCGAACGTGGTTTTGTCATTGCCGTCTCAGTCAGGTTCGCCGTTGGGGGCAGGCGCAGGGGCCTTTGCTATCTGGGAAGAACGAGTGGCCCAGTTAGAAATTTAGTGGGGTAGATGGCCTCTTCGCGGGCAAGCCTCGCTCCTACAGGTGTTGTGTCGTACCCAAATCATGCGGTAACCACAAAACCTGTAGGAGCGAGGCTTGCCCGCGAAGCTCTTAAATTTCCAGACTCAACAGACGTTCTAGCTTGGATAAAGCCTGCTTCATGGCTGACACAGGTAGGGCAATGACGATTTCTCGACGATGGTTCATGGCAGGCCTGGCGCTGACCGGCGCCGCCGTGCCTGCGGCTTTTTATGGGCATCGTGAATGGACCAAACCGGATCCGACGATCACCCCCGGCGAAGCGTCTTTCGATGTGGCGGATGTTGCCGGCCAGCACTTGGCGAACACCTTGCGCGGTGTCTGGCAGATTCGTTTCGACGGTCATGATGCCGGCATCGAAGGCCTGCCACGGGACGGGCTGGAGGTGTTTCTCGACATCGGCCACAAAGGTCGCGGCTTGAGCGGGTTCCTCGACACCGCCGAGCGTTTGCGTTCGAACGAAACGCCGCGTTACCGAGTGCTCGGCGACCTGGCCGGCGCGAAACCGGCGCAGTTGAGCTGGCGACTGCTCAGCGCCAGTGGCACAGCGGATTATGAATTCAGCCTGTTGCTGGACGAAGTCTGGGCCGGTTTCGGCAACGCTGGCAGCGGCACCCTCAGTGGTCGGGTGGTGAATCTGAACCGTCCGCTGATGTTGACGGCGCAAGACAATCGCTTCATTGCCGTCAAGCGCGTGTTCCCCGAAGCCCGCGAGCGCGCCGGTCTCAATCCATCGTTGCTGGCCTGGCTGGTTTCGCCTGAGCATCGGTTGTTTCACCAGCTCTGGCATGCCTCCCGGGACAAGTGGCACACCCTGTCCGAAGACAAGCGCGGCGCCCTGCGCGGCATTGGCTGGCAGCCTGGTCCGCGAGACAAGGAGCGTGATGCCCGTGGCGCGCGCAAGGATCGTAACGGCTCGGGCGTGGACTTTTTCTTCATGCACCGGCACATGCTCGGCAAGGCGCGCTCCCTGCAGGACTTGCCATCCTGGCAACACTTCCCATTGCCGCAGCCTGAACTGGCGCGAGATCGCGTTGGCTTCGCCAATTATTTTGACAACCACGACGGCACCGCGCTGCCGCCGACCTGGCTGGCCGACGACGATGCCGAGTACTCGCAATGGGTCAGTGACATCAAGACCGCCGAGACCTACCACAGCAATTTCCAGGTCTGGGAATCGCAGTACCGCGATCCGCGTTACCTGTCGAAATTGACCTTGGGTCAGTTTGGTTCAGAGGTCGAATTGGGGCTGCACGACTGGCTGCACATGCGCTGGGCTTCGGTGCCGCGTGATCCGTCCAACGGTCATCCCGTGCCGTTTGCCCGGGATCCGGCGGACTTTTCCGCGCGCTGGTATGCGCCGGAAAACGACTTTCTCGGCGACCCGTTTTCGTCTCATGTAAACCCGGTGTTCTGGCATTTCCATGGCTGGATCGATGATCGACTGGAAGACTGGTTCCGTGCGCACGAGCGCTTTCATCCGGGGCAGGTCAGTCGGCTTGAGGTCAATGGCGTGGCGTGGTTTGCGCCTGGGCGTTGGGTCGAGATCGACGACCCGTGGCTCGGCCCGAGCACCCATGGTTGCAGCACCACGCCGGGGTTGCAGACCGGCAAATCGGTGGAAATGGACCCGGAAACCATGAAGCTGGCGTTGCGGATTACCTTTGGCGATGACGAGAAGAAACTGGCGGATCTGTTCCGTAAAGTGCCGCAACGGCCTTGGTATGCGCGGCATTTGAAGGCCAAACCGATTTCCAGTTAATCAATAAGACCGCGTTATCGTTCAATCGCGGGCAAGCCCGGCTCCCACAGGGTTTTATGTGTGCCGCATATTTTGGGCACGACATATAACCTGTGGGAACCGGGCTTGCCCGCGATGGCGTACTCACTGGCACCGCAATTTACAAAGTCTGCCACCCGCCGCCGAGCGCTTTGTACAGCGCAATACTCGCCTGCAACCGCGACAACCGCAGTTGCACATTCAGATCCTGCGCCGCATACAGCGTGCGCTGTGTCTCAAGCACCGTCAGCAAATCCTCGGCCCCGGCCTGATAACGTCTTTGCGCAATGTTGAATGCGGTCTGCGCCTGGTTCAGCTCTTCACCTTGCCATTGCCGCTGTTCGTCCAGTCCGCGAATGCTGTTCAACGCTTTTTCCACATCGGCGAAGCCATTGATGATCGCCCCGCGATACGTCTCCAGCAGTTCTTCCTGACGGGCCGTGGCCTTGTCGCGCTCGGCGCTCAGGCGACCATTGTTGAAGACCGGCGCGAGCAGTCCGGCGGTGAGGTTGTAGAAGGGTTTGCGCAGGACGTCGGCGGCGCGGTCGGCACCGGAGCCGATTTCTGCGCTGAGGGTCACAGTCGGCAACAGGGCGGCGCGGGCGACGGTGACGTCGGCTTGTGCGGCGGCCAATTGCGCTTCGGCGCGGGCGATGTCCGGGCGACGGCTGATCAGCTCGCTGGGCAGGCCAGCGCCAATGGTTGGCCATGACAATTGATCAAAGTGTTCCTGACCCAAAGAAAATGCCTGCACCGGCCGGCCGAGCAGGGCGGCAAGGCTGATCTTTGCATCCTGTGCCTGTTGCTGCACCAGCGGCAATTGTCGCTGTTGCGCGGCGACCAGACTCTTTTGCTGCGCCAGTTCCAACGCCGTCGCCGAGCCTGAGTCAAAACGCGTCTGCACCAGTTTCAATACATTTTGCGCGTTCGCCAGATTCAGCGCTGCGATGCGACTTTGCTCACGCAACGACAAGCTTTGCGCGTAGCTGTTGGCCACGCCGCTAAGCAGCGTCAACTCCACCGTCGCCTGATCGAATTCGCTGGCCTGCAAGCCGAATTGCGCACTGTCGCGGGAAGCGCGTTGGCCGCCCCAGAAGTCGACTTCGTAAGTGGCGGTGAGGTTGGCGTTAAAGTAATCGACGGCCTTGTTATCGCCGTCGGCATCGAGCTGGCTGTAGCCGTTGCCGCGCAATAGTTTCTGCCGGTTGGCGTTCAGGCCGGCCTTGACCTCCGGCAATAGAGAACCGCCGGCAATCACGGTGTCGGCTTGCGCTTGACGCACCCGAGCGATAGCGGCGGCCAGGTCGTAACTGCCGACCCGCGCCTGTTCGATCAACTGATCAAGCTGCGGGCTGCCGAACTGCGTCCACCATTGCAGGTGGCTGCGAGTAGCGCTTTGAGTGTGTGGCGATTGCCAGGCGGCGGGCGGCTGGAGGCCGCTGTCCGGACGCTGGGCGGGACTGCCGCAGGCGCCGAGCAACAGGCAGAGGGTCAGCAGGCTAAGTGGCGGCTTCATAGATCGATCATTCACTGGTAAGGGCCGTGACCGGGTCGAGTCGGGCAGCTTTGCGGGCCGGCATGAAGCCGAAGACAACACCGGTGACCAGGGCGCAGCCGAAGGCGCCGAGCACCGCTATCAAGGAGAACGCGACGGCGACTTCGCTGAGGATCAGCACACCGCCGACGATCAGCGCCAGAGCAATCCCGGCAAGCCCGCCGACCACCGAAAGCATCACCGCTTCGGTGAGAAACTGGCGCAGGATGTCGCGTTGGCGGGCGCCGGTGGCCATGCGAATACCGATCTCGCGGGTCCGTTCGCGCACGGTCATGAGCATGATGTTCATCACGCCGATGCCGCCCACCAGCAACGAAATCGCGGCAATCGAGCCGAGCATCAGCGACAGCGTATTTTGCGTGCGTGCCTCGGCCTGGATCATTGCCGCGTTGTTGGTCAGTTCGAAATCCTTCTTGCCGTTGTGCAGGCGCAGCATCAATTGTTCGATGGCTGTTTCGGTCTCTTTGACCTTGCGCGCATCGGCGGCGGCGATGGCCACGTATTCGGGATTATGGGTGCCGAATAACCGCACACTCGCAGCGGAGTAGGGGATGGCGATGCGGTCGTCGCTGTCGGAATCGCCGGAGCTGGCGCCTTTTTCCGCGAGCACGCCGACCACCTGGAACGGCACGTTCTCAATCAGGATGTACTGGCCGATCGGGTTGGCGACGTCCTTGAGTAACTTGGTCCGCACCTTGTGGCCGATCACCGCGACCGCCGCCGCGTTGCGTTCATCGTCCTGGGTGAAATAGCTGCCTTCCACCACCGGCCAGTTGAAAATCGCCGGGAAGTTGGTGTCGTTGCCGCCGACGTAACTCAAGTGGTCGAGGTTGCCGAAACGCACCCCGGCCTCCTGGCCGTTGACCGGCATGATCCGTGTCACTTGCGGCAGGCTTCCCACCGCCGCGACGTCATCCAGGGTGACGATGCCCAGCGGCGTACGCGGGTTTGGCGACGAGCCACTGAGGTAAATGATGTTGGAGCCGAACGCGCCCATTTGCGCCATGACCTGGCGCTTGCTGCCTTCACCGACGGCCAGCATGACCACCACCGACGCGACGCCGATGATGATCCCGAGCAACGTCAGTGCGGTGCGAAAGCGGTTGATCCACATCACCCGCCACGCGGCGTGCACCGCATCGACCAGTTCGCCTTTCCAGGCCCCGGTGGCTTCGGCGCCTTCGGTCAGACGCTTGCGTAAGTCCACCGCTTGCAGCGCACCAGGGTTGGCCGAGGTCTGTGCATCGGGGTTGTCCTGGGCGCTGTCGCTGATGATCAGTCCGTCGCGAATTTCGATGATGCGTTTGGCCCGGGCCGCGACTTCGCGGTCGTGGGTGATGAGGATCACCACGTGGCCCTGGCTCGCCAGTTCGTCGAGCAGGGTCATGACCTCGGCACCGCTGTGGCTGTCGAGGGCGCCGGTGGGTTCGTCGGCGAGGATGATGTGGCCGCCGTTCATCAAGGCGCGGGCAATCGACACCCGTTGTTGCTGGCCGCCGGAGAGCTGGTGCGGACGGTTGCCGGTGCGCGAGGCCAGGCCGAGGCGGTCGAGCAGGGCGGCGGCGCGGGCGTGGCGTTCGGCGGCCGGCAAGCCTGCGTAGATGGCCGGCATCTCGACGTTTTCCTGGGCCGAACCGGACGGGATCAGGTGATAACCCTGGAACACAAAGCCGAAGGCTTCGCGACGCAGCCAGGCCAGTTCGTCGCTGTCGAGTGCGGCGACGTTTTCCCCGGCGAAGCGATATTCGCCTGAGGTCGGACGGTCAAGGCAGCCGAGGATGTTCATCAGCGTCGACTTGCCGGAGCCGGAGGCACCGACGATCGCCACGAACTCCCCGGCATGGATCGACAGGTCGATGCCGCGCAACACGTGGACTTCCGGTGAATCGCCGCCGCCGTAGGCTTTGCGGATGTCGTGCAGGTCGATCAGGGGCGTCAGCATTCAGCCGCCACTCCCATCAGTCGGGCCGATCAGCAGGTGATCGCCTTCCTGCAAGCCGTCGAGGATCTGCACACGCAGGCGATCGCTGATCCCGGTGCGCACGTCGCGCTGCTCGATGCGGCCGTTTTTGGCGACGACTTGCGCGGTCTGATTGTCCGCTCCAGTGCCGGCTTGCAGGGCTGCGATAGGTGCGGTGAGGACGTTTTTCGCCTGCTCGGCGACGAAGAAGACTTGCGTGGTCATTTCCGCCATCAGCGCGTTGTCGGCGTTGTCGACGTCGAGCAGTACGGTGTACAGCACCACGCGAGCGCTGCCGCTTTTGCTCGAACTGGCCGGGCTGCCGCCACCCTGGCTGGTCTGGTCCAGCGGCTTGGGCGGCACCGGCAGAATCTGCCGCACGGTGCTGTTCCAGCGCCGGTTGCCGCCGCTGAGGGTGGTGAACCAGGCCGTCATGCCGGGTTTGACGTGACCGATGTCGGCTTCCGACACCTCGGCCCAGACGGTCATCGGCGACAACTTGGCGATGCGCAGAATCAGGGGCGTTTGTTGCTGGGCGTTGAGGGTTTGGCCTTCCCGGGCGTCGAGCGCGACGACGGTTCCGCTCATCGGCGCATAGATGCGGGTGTAACCCAGTTCCGCCTGATCACTGCGCAGGCTGGCCTGGGCCTGGCGGATCTGCGCCTGGAACATGTCGATGCGGGCCTGGGTGGCGCGCAGTTCGGCCTCGGCGGTCTGCACGTCTTCTTCGCGGGTGGCGCCACCGGCCTTGAGGTTCTGTTGGCGCTGGAATTTCTGCCGGGCGAGGTCGTGCTGCGCCCGTTGCTCCTGCAGCTGCGCCTTGAGGTTTTCGATGGAGAAACGCCCGGCGTCGAGTTTGGCCTGTTGCGTGGACGGATCGATCTCCACCAGCAACTGGCCTTCCTTCACCCCATCACCGACTTCCACGTGGATCTTGTGGATCTGCCCGGACGCCTGGGCACCGACGTCGACATAACGTCGAGGTTGCAGGGTGCCCAAGGCCGTGACGCTGCTTTCGATGTCGGCGCGGGTGACCTGAACGGTGGCGAACTGGTCGCGGCCGGGCGGGATGATCTGCCAGGCGGCCAGGGCGATAACGGGGATCAGGCAAAGTGCTACAAGCAGGGCGCGTCGGGTCTGTCGGGGACGTTTCATGCAGGGTTCCGGCCAATGAATATCGGCCCGTCGTTCAAAGGGACGGGGAGCTGTCCTGTAAACGATGAAAGTGGCGGGGAATTTAGCCGGGGGACATATGGCGCAACACCTGTGAAGGGGTGTGCAGGTGCTCGAGCAGGACTATTTTTCGGGCAAGATGAAGCAATACTTTAAATCTATATGAGAATTACTATAAATTACGCGCCTCAAACTGCCACTATCGTGCCACTGCCTGTTTCGGCGGTTGCCGGTCTGGCTCAAGGACAGAAACCGCACCCCTGCGGCCGGGAGTCATGTTGGAAAACTACTATCGCGAGCTGGTGTGTTTTTTGAACGCCAAGCTGGGCAACCGTCAGGTGGCCGAAGATGTGGTGCATGACGCTTATCTGCGGGTATTGGAGCGCTCCAGCGACACGCCGATCGAGCAGCCTCGCGCGTTCCTGTATCGCACCGCGCTCAACCTGGTGATCGACGACCATCGGCGCAATGCCCTGCGTCAGGTCGAATCGCTGGAAGTGCTCGACAACGAAGAGCGCTACTTCACCCCATCCCCTCATCACAGCCTCGATCACGGTCAACGCCTGGAAATGCTCCAGCGCGCATTGGCGGAATTGCCACGGCTGTGCCGCGAGAGTTTCCTGCTGCGCAAGATCGATGGCCTGTCGCACCCAGAGATCGCCGAACACCTGGGCATTTCCCGGGCCCTGGTGGAGAAACACATCGTCAATGCGATGAAGCATTGCCGGGTGCGGATGCGGCAATGGGATGCCCATTGATCCGACCCGATCAATCAAGCTGCATTAAATTTTTTTTCATTGTCCTCGTTCCCTTCAACAGACGATCTGCTGTCCTGCTCAAGGCCGGTCAGGTCACTTAGGCTTACTCCCGCTGCTTCGGGGGTTCATCCAGAGGACACTGGAAATGACACAGGCAATTGCATCGCCCATCGTTCACGACCTGATCGGCGTCGGTTTCGGCCCTTCGAACCTGGCGCTGGCCATCGCTCTGCAAGAGCGCGGGCCGAGTCAGGGCGAGCTGGATGTTCTGTTTCTCGACAAGCAGGCCGACTACCGCTGGCACGGCAACACCCTGGTCACCCAGAGTGAGTTGCAGATTTCCTTCCTCAAGGACCTGGTGACCCTGCGCAACCCGACCAGCCCGTACTCCTTCGTCAACTACCTCAAGCACCACGGTCGTCTGGTGGACTTCATCAACCTGGGCACCTTTTATCCGTGCCGCATGGAGTACAACGATTACCTGCGTTGGGTCGCCGGGCAATTTGAAGCGCAGAGCCGCTACGGCGAAGAAGTGCTGACCATCGAACCGGTGCTGCACAATCAACAGGTCGAAGCGCTGCGGGTGATCTCGCGCGATACCCACGGTCAGCAGCACGTTCGCACCGCCCGTTCGGTGGTGGTCAGTGCCGGCGGAACACCGCGTATTCCCGAAGCGTTCAAGGCGCTCAAGGGGGACAGCCGGGTGTTCCACCACTCCCAGTACCTGGCGCAGATGGCCAAGCAGCCGTGCGTGAACAACCAGCCGATGAGCATCGCGATCATCGGTGGCGGGCAGAGTGCGGCGGAAGCATTCATCGATTTGAACGACAGCTTCCCGTCGGTGCAGGTGGACATGATCCTGCGGGGCTCGGCCCTGAAGCCGGCGGACGATAGCCCGTTCGTCAACGAAGTGTTCTCGCCGGAGTTCACTGATCTGGTGTTCCAGCAGGCGAGCAGCGAGCGCGAGCGTCTGGTCAACGAGTACCACAACACCAACTATTCGGTGGTGGACATCGACCTGATCGAACGCATCTACGGCATCTTCTATCGCCAGAAAGTCTCGGGCATCGCGCGCCATGCGTTCCGTACCCTGACCACTATCGAAAAAGCCACCGCCACCGAGCGCGGCATCGAGTTGGCCGTGCGCAACAACGCCACGGGTGAAGTCAGCGTCCGTCATTACGACGCCGTGGTGTTGGCCACCGGTTACGAGCGTCAGATGCACCGCAAGCTGCTGGCGCCGCTGGAACAGTACCTGGGCGATTTCGAGGTAGACCGTAATTACAAACTGATCACTGACGAGCGCTGCAAGGCCAGCATCTATATGCAGGGCTTCTGCCAGGCGAGCCATGGTTTGAGCGACACGCTGTTGTCGATCCTGCCGATTCGCGCCGATGAAATTGCCGGTTCGTTGTATGACCATGGCAAGGCTCGTGGGCATGGTCGGTCGGTGATGGATTTACTGTTGGCGACTGCCAGCTAATTTGCGGAGTTTGTAAGGCCGTCATCGCGAGCAGGCTCGCTTGTATGTTTAGACTTGAAGGGGTGGGTGGGACTACAGACTCGATTCTGACTCTGACCAGTACAGACCGTGGGAGACT
>NZ_JBNDJH010000030.1:0-98864 GCF_050434865.1 Pseudomonas silensiensis | reverse complement strand
TAGTGTGGGGTTTCCCCATGTGAGAGTAGGTCATCGTCAAGATTAAATTCCGAAACCCCTATCTGCGTATGCAGGTAGGGGTTTTGTTTTGCCCGCAGAAAACTGCCCTGTAGGGTTTCTATGCAATGGCGCGAGGCATGGCTATCATGCGGGCCTCATTGTGAGGCGAGACTTGCATGCTGACATTGTTAAAGCTTCTTAAAGATGGCCGATTCCATTCGGGTCAGGCCTTGGGCGTCGCCTTGGGTGTCAGTCGTAGTGCCGTTTGGAAGCAGCTTCAGCATTTAGAAGCTGAGCTGGGATTATCCATTCATAAGGTGCGGGGGCGCGGCTATCAACTGGCTGCGCCATTGACGCTGCTTGATCCTGTCGAGATAAGAGAGCAGGCGCCTTCTTGTGATTGGCCTATCCTGGTTTTCGATTCAATTGACTCCACTAATGCCGAGGCTTTGCGCGCCGTAGAGCGAGGGCAGGCGGCACCCTTTCTGGTGCTTGCTGAGCGGCAAACTGCAGGTCGCGGCCGGCGTGGACGTAAGTGGGCAAGTCCATTCGCGGAAAACATTTATTACAGCCTCGTGCTGCGTATTGAAGGTGGAATGCGTCAGCTGGAAGGCTTGAGCCTAGTTGTCGGGCTCGCCGTCATGCAGGCCCTGCGCGAGCTTGGTATTTCGGGGGCTGGGTTGAAGTGGCCCAACGATGTTCTGGTCGGTCAGAAGAAGATCGCCGGGATATTGCTCGAGCTGGTGGGAGATCCTGCTGATGTGTGTCACGTTGTGCTGGGTGTAGGAATTAATGTGAACATGCAGATTACCGATGAGGTAGATCAGCAGTGGACGTCCATGCGGCTAGAGTCGGGCAAGGTGTTTGATCGAAATCACCTGGTCGGGGAGTTGGGTGCGACGCTCCAGGCATATCTGTCTCGTCATCAAGTCGACGGATTTTCAGCTATCCAGGCAGAGTGGGAGCAAAATCATCTCTGGCAGGGGCGGGCTGTGTCGTTGATCGCAGGTGTTAACCATATAGATGGCGAAGTGCTGGGTATTGATAGTCAAGGTGCTCTGCGCTTGAAGGTGGATGGTGTGGAAAAGGTCTTTAGTGGTGGTGAGCTCAGTCTGAGGTTGCGTGATGATTCTTGAGCTCGACTGCGGGAACAGTTTTATCAAGTGGCGTGTGCTCGACGCGGATGTTCGGCGGGTGGTTGGCGAGGGCGTCGTTGATTCGGATCTCGCTTTGTTGGAGGGCTTGAAAGCGCTGAAGGGACTCGCTCTCAAGTTTTGTCGGTTGGTCAGTGTCAGGACCGCCGAAGAAACCAGTGCACTGATTTCTCTGCTGACAGAAGCTTTTGGTGTGTCGGTGGTGTGTGCAGCGCCGTCCCGCGAAATGTCGGGGGTTCGTAATGGCTATGAGGAGTTTGAGCGGTTAGGGCTCGACCGTTGGCTGGCGATGCTTGGAGGATTCCATCTGGCTTCGGGTGCGTGCCTTGTGCTTGATTTTGGTACGGCTGTTACTGCGGACTTCATCTCTAAGGATGGAGAGCATCTCGGAGGATTTATATGCCCAGGTATGCCTCTGATGCGAAACCAATTGCGTACCCACACCCGTAGAATTCGTTATGGCGATCTAGCAGCCGAGCGCGCTCTGGAAAGTCTCGTTCCTGGTCGGACAACTGTCGAAGCGGTCGAGCGGGGTTGCTCGTTGATGCTGAGAGGCTTTGTCCTGACGCAGTTAGAGTTGGCGCGTAGCTATTGGGGGGGGGATTTTGCTGTGTTCCTCACTGGAGGAGATGCAGACCTGGTTTCCGAGATAGTGCCTGAGGCCAGGGTGATTCCTGATCTGGTGTTTGTAGGTTTGGCTATGGCGTGTCCCTTGTCCTGAGGTTTTTATGCGTTGGTTGTTTCTGCTGTTGCTTGTTCTCAATGTGTTCTATTACATCTGGCACCAGCAGGAGGCTCCTCTGCGCGCGAAGGATGTAACCCCTTTGAGCTTGTATAAGGGGGCACAGCAGGATATTCGCTTGTTGAGTGAGACGGCTGATGCGGCCCGTGATAAAGGAAAGTCTACGCAGGCAGATGATGGTTGCCTCTATCTGGGCGGTTTTACTCGTCAGGAAGCGGCTCAGGCTGTTGAGCGGCGATTGAGTGGTATGGAAATCAAGTTCGAGTCCTTGCTGAGGCCCCCTGCTGGGTCTGATGGTTACTGGGTGCGTGTGGCACCAGAAAGCCGGCGTTGGCTGGATGATTCGCAGCTGAAAAACCTTTCTAGAGAATTCAATGAGTTAAAACATAAAATAATGCCGTGCGAGGGGGTTGCACCCGCCGAATAGTTTGCATAGAATGGCGCCCGCTTCGCAGTGAAGACCTTTAATGGTTAACACCGCAAAGTGACGTCAACGCAGCTAACCTCAGGTTTTTAATGAGAAAATGCTTGACAGAAGGCTGGCATGATATAGAATGCCGGCTCGCTTAGGAGGGGTTCCCGAGCGGCCAAAGGGATCAGACTGTAAATCTGACGTCTACGACTTCGAAGGTTCGAATCCTTCCCCCTCCACCATTTTTAGCGAGAGCTGCAAGCTCGCGGGTATAGTTTAGTGGTAGAACCTCAGCCTTCCAAGCTGATGATGCGGGTTCGATTCCCGCTACCCGCTCCAAGTTTGCAGATCCTGCATAGCGTTACGCTCTTGTAGCTCAGTTGGTAGAGCACACCCTTGGTAAGGGTGAGGTCAGCGGTTCAAATCCGCTCAAGAGCTCCATATAACAAGGCAGATATGAAAATATCTGCCTTTGTTTTAATGGCTTGTTTGACCTGCTCAATTCTTCTCCTAGGGGTGATTTTGATGGCTAAGGAAAAGTTCGAACGTAATAAGCCTCACGTCAACGTAGGTACCATTGGTCACGTCGATCACGGTAAAACTACTCTGACTGCTGCTTTGACCCGCGTCTGCTCCGAAGTTTTCGGTTCGGCAAAGGTTGACTTCGACAAGATCGATAGCGCCCCTGAAGAAAAAGCTCGTGGTATTACCATCAACACCGCTCACGTTGAGTACGATTCGGCCGTGCGTCACTACGCACACGTTGACTGTCCAGGTCACGCTGACTACGTAAAAAACATGATTACCGGTGCTGCCCAGATGGATGGTGCGATTCTGGTTTGCTCGGCTGCTGATGGTCCGATGCCGCAAACCCGTGAGCACATCCTTCTGTCCCGCCAGGTTGGCGTTCCGTACATCGTTGTCTTCCTGAACAAGGCTGACATGGTTGATGATGCTGAGCTGCTGGAGCTGGTTGAGATGGAAGTGCGCGACCTGTTGAGTGCTTACGATTTCCCAGGTGATGACACTCCGATCATCATTGGTTCGGCGCTTATGGCGCTGAATGGTCAAGATGACAACGAGATGGGCACTACTGCCGTCAAGAAGTTGGTCGAGACGCTGGATAGCTACATTCCGCAGCCTGAGCGTGCTATTGATAAGCCGTTCCTGATGCCAATCGAGGATGTTTTCTCGATCTCCGGTCGCGGTACTGTTGTGACTGGTCGTGTTGAGCGTGGCATTGTCCGCATTCAGGAAGAAGTTGAGATTGTTGGTCTTCGTGACACTGTCAAAACTACTTGCACTGGTGTTGAGATGTTCCGCAAGCTGCTCGACGAAGGTCGTGCTGGCGAGAACTGCGGCGTATTGCTGCGTGGTACCAAGCGTGATGATGTTGAGCGTGGCCAAGTTTTGGTCAAGCCGGGCACTGTCAAGCCGCATACCAAGTTCACCGCTGAGGTTTACGTTCTGAGCAAGGAAGAGGGTGGTCGTCATACACCATTCTTCAAAGGCTACCGTCCACAGTTCTACTTCCGGACCACCGACGTGACCGGTAACTGCGAGCTGCCGGAAGGCGTTGAAATGGTGATGCCAGGTGATAACGTCCAAATGACGGTCACTCTGATCAAAACCATCGCAATGGAAGATGGTCTGCGTTTCGCCATTCGTGAAGGCGGTCGTACCGTCGGTGCTGGTGTCGTAGCTAAAGTCATCGAGTAAGTTGTTGTAATGTCTTTTTCGGGCCGGCATAATGGTCGGCCTGATTTTGTTTTAGGTCAGTAGCTCAATTGGCAGAGCGACGGTCTCCAAAACCGTAGGTTGGGGGTTCGATTCCCTCCTGACCTGCCAGATTCACTTGGTGTGTCTGGCTTTCTTTTCACAGGATCTTCATAGATGACTCCTAAAGCTGAAGCTCAAGGCTCTCGCTTCGATCTGCTCAAGTGGCTAGTAGTAGTTGCTTTGGTGGTTGTTGGCGTTGTTGGCAATCAGTATTACTCTGCTTCGCCGATCCTGTACCGCGTACTAGCTTTGCTCGTCATTGCTGCTGTAGCTGCCTTTGTAGGCCTGCAAACAGTCAAGGGCAAGTCTTTCTTTGTACTGGTTAAGGAAGCTCGCACCGAGATTCGTAAAGTCGTATGGCCAACTCGCCAAGAAACCACGCAGACCACGTTGATCGTTGTGGCTGTTGTGCTGGTTATGGCGTTGCTGTTGTGGGGGCTTGATTCCCTGCTCGGCTGGCTTGTTTCCTTGATTGTCGGCTAAGGGTGTCCCGTGGCTAAGCGTTGGTACGTTGTGCATGCTTACTCCGGTTACGAGAAGCATGTCATGCGCTCGTTGGTCGAGCGCGTAAAGCTGGCTGGCATGGAAGATGGCTTTGGCGAAATTCTGGTTCCCACTGAAGAAGTGGTTGAAATGCGTAATGGCCAGAAACGCAAAAGCGAGCGCAAGTTCTTCCCAGGTTATGTGCTGGTTCAGATGGACATGAATGAGGGTACTTGGCACTTGGTCAAGGATACTCCTCGGGTGATGGGTTTTATCGGAGGTACTGCTGATAAGCCTGCACCTATCACAGATAAAGAGGCGGAAGCGATTCTGCGTCGCGTTGCTGATGGTAGCGACAAGCCGAAGCCGAAGACGTTGTTCGAGCCGGGTGAGTCGGTACGTGTCAATGACGGTCCGTTTGCCGACTTTACTGGCACGGTCGAAGAAGTTAACTACGAGAAGAGCCGGATCCAAGTGGCAGTGCTCATTTTCGGTCGCTCTACTCCGGTAGAGCTAGAGTTCAGCCAGGTCGAAAAAGTCTAGCTGAACAAGCATCCCAACCCCGCAGCCCTAGGCTGTGGGGTTTTGTCGTCACTGGGATAAACGCGCAAGTAACCGGGGAGCCTTTCGAGGCGTTCGAACCCGTAATTGGAGTGCCTCATGGCCAAGAAGATTACCGCTTACATCAAGCTGCAAGTGAAGGCCGCTCAGGCTAACCCAAGCCCACCTGTTGGTCCTGCTCTGGGTCAGCACGGCGTGAACATCATGGAATTCTGCAAGGCTTTCAACGCCCGTACTCAGGGTATTGAGCCAGGTCTGCCGACTCCAGTGATCATCACTGTCTACAGCGACCGTAGCTTCACTTTCGAAACCAAATCCACACCTGCTTCGGTTCTGCTGAAGAAAGCTGCTGGTCTGACTAGCGGTTCCGCTCGTCCGAACACCGTTAAGGTTGGCACCGTTACCCGTGCTCAGCTGGAAGAAATCGCGAAAACCAAAAACGCGGATCTGACTGCAGCTGATATGGACGCGGCCGTGCGTACTATCGCCGGTTCTGCTCGTAGCATGGGCCTTAACGTGGAGGGTGTGTAATGGCTAAGTTGACCAAGCGTCAAAAGGCTATCGCCGGCAAAATCGAAGCAGGCAAGTCTTACAACTTTGTAGACGCTGCTGCTCTGCTGGCTGAGCTGTCGACCGTCAAGTTCAGCGAGTCGTTTGACGTTGCTGTAAACTTGGGTGTTGACCCGCGTAAATCCGACCAGGTCGTTCGTAGCGCTACTGTGCTGCCACACGGCACTGGCAAGACTGTTCGCGTTGCAGTGTTCACCCAGGGTCCAGCTGCTGAGGCCGCTTTGGCTGCCGGCGCTGACCGTGTAGGTATGGACGATCTGGCTGCCGAAATGAAAGGCGGCGACCTGAACTATGACGTAGTTATCGCATCCCCGGATGCAATGCGCGTTGTTGGTCAGTTGGGTCAGATCCTGGGCCCACGTGGCCTGATGCCTAACCCTAAAGTTGGCACCGTAACGCCAGACGTAGCTACCGCGGTTAAGAACGCCAAGGCTGGTCAGGTTCGTTATCGCACCGACAAAAACGGCATCATCCACACCTCCGTTGGCAAGGTTGGCTTCGACGCCGTCAAGCTGAAGGAAAACGTTGAAGCCCTGATCGCTGATCTGAAGCGTATCAAGCCAGCTTCCTCGAAAGGTATTTACGTCAAGCGCGTTACCCTGAGCACCACCATGGGTCCAGGCCTGGTCATCGACCAAGGTTCGCTCGACGCGTAAGACACAGGTTGGCGCAAGCGATTGCGCCAATTGAAAGATTGGGGTCCCTGCCTGGCGGGGGCTATCCAAGACCGTAGGCGACGCAAGTCTTAAACCTCAAGCCTACGCAGATGGTGCTCCCGGTTCCTTACCGAATCAGACACCAAAACGACATCTGGCCTCGGTTGGATGAAACGGTAACAAGCAGGAGTTTTTCCCGTGGCAATTAAACTTGAAGACAAGAAGGCCATCGTCGCTGAAGTCAACAAGGCTGCCCAAGTTGCTCTGTCCGCTGTCGTGGCTGATGCCCGTGGCGTAACAGTAGGCGCTATGACCGGACTCCGTAAAGAGGCTCGTGAAGCTGGCGTTTACGTACGTGTTGTACGTAACACCCTGCTCAAGCGCGCCGTTGCTGGCACTCAATATGACGTGCTCAACGACGTGTTCACCGGCCCGACCTTGATTGCATTCTCCAAAGATCATCCGGGCGCTGCTGCTCGTATCTTCAAAGAGTTCGCAAAAGGTCAGGATAAGTTCGAGATCAAGGCAGCTGCGTTCGAGGGCAAGTTCCTCGCAGCTAATCAGATCGACGTACTGGCAAGCCTGCCGACCCGTGACGAAGCAATTTCTCAGCTGATGAGCGTGATTCAAGGCGCAACCAGCAAATTGGCTCGTACTCTGGCGGCTCTTCGCGACCAGAAAGAAGCTGCCGCAGCCTAAGGCTGAGCGACTCCTTTCAGCGTTTATTGTTTATTTCGACGGCCGCGTAGGCTGTCACCCCAATACAGGAATTTATAGTCATGTCTCTGACTAACGACCAAATCATCGAAGCAATCGGCGAAAAATCCGTTCTGGAAATCGTTGAGCTGATCAAGGCCATGGAAGAGAAGTTCGGCGTTTCCGCTGCCGCTGCTTCCGCTGGTCCAGCTGCTGTCGCTGCCGTTGTTGAAGAACAAACTGAATTCAACGTCATGCTGCTGGAAGCTGGCGAGAAGAAAGTTAACGTGATCAAGGCAGTACGTGAACTGACCGGTCTGGGCCTGAAAGAAGCCAAGGCTGTAGTTGACGGCGCTCCTGGCGTTGTTCTGGAGGCTGTTTCGAAAGACGCAGCTGACAAAGCAAAAGCCACTCTGGAAGAAGCAGGCGCTAAAGTCGAGCTGAAATAAGCATCGACTTTGCGTCTCCAGCCCGAGCGTTAAGCGAAAGGCTGATGGCTGGTGGCTCTTGCCACCGGCCTTTTTCCGTTATTGGCAGCCGACTGGGTTGGTGCTGATAACGGGCTGTAACCACCCGATGCGGTGGCGCAAACCATGGGGTTTGCACGATTTTCTGGCTGCTCCCGTCGGGAGGGGCCAAACAAGCAGGTGACCAAGCTGGGGAACGCTGATGGCTTACTCATATACTGAGAAAAAACGTATCCGCAAGGACTTTAGCAAGTTGCCGGACGTCATGGATGTGCCGTACCTCCTGGCCATCCAGCTGGATTCGTATCGTGAATTCTTGCAAGCGGGAGCGACTAAAGATCAGTTCCGCGACGTGGGCCTGCATGCGGCCTTCAAATCCGTTTTCCCGATCATCAGCTACTCCGGCAATGCTGCGCTGGAGTACGTCGGTTATCGCCTGGGCGAGCCGGCATTTGATGTCAAAGAATGCGTATTGCGCGGTGTAACTTACGCCGTACCTTTGCGGGTAAAAGTGCGCCTGATCATTTTCGACAAAGAATCGTCGAACAAAGCGATCAAGGACATCAAAGAGCAAGAAGTCTACATGGGTGAAATTCCCCTGATGACTGAGAACGGTACTTTCGTAATCAACGGTACCGAGCGTGTAATCGTTTCCCAGCTGCACCGTTCCCCGGGCGTGTTCTTCGACCACGACCGTGGCAAGACGCACAGCTCCGGCAAACTGTTGTACTCGGCGCGCATCATTCCTTACCGCGGCTCGTGGCTGGACTTCGAGTTCGACCCGAAAGACTGCGTATTCGTGCGTATCGACCGTCGTCGCAAGCTGCCTGCATCGGTACTGCTGCGCGCGCTCGGCTATACCACTGAAGAAGTGCTCGACGCGTTCTACACCACCAACGTTTTCCATCTGAGCGGCGAAACTCTCAGTCTGGAACTGATTGCTTCGCGTCTGCGTGGTGAAATTGCTGTTCTGGATATTCAGGACGAGAAGGGCAAGGTCATCGTTGAGGCTGGTCGTCGTATTACTGCGCGCCACATCAACCAGATCGAAAAAGCCGGTCTCAAGACTCTGGAAGTGCCTCTGGACTACGTCCTGGGTCGCACTACCGCCAAGGCCATCGTGCATCCGGCAACCGGCGAAATCCTGGCAGAGTGCAACACCGAGCTGAACACCGAGATCCTGGCAAAAATCGCCAAGTCCCAGGTTGTTCGCATCGAAACTCTGTACACCAACGATATCGACTGCGGTCCGTTCGTCTCCGACACTCTGAAGATCGACTCCACCAGCAACCAATTGGAAGCGCTGGTCGAGATCTATCGCATGATGCGTCCAGGCGAGCCGCCAACCAAAGACG
The DNA here is from genome assembly GCF_050434865.1 of Pseudomonas silensiensis. Classification (NCBI taxonomy): domain Bacteria; kingdom Pseudomonadati; phylum Pseudomonadota; class Gammaproteobacteria; order Pseudomonadales; family Pseudomonadaceae; genus Pseudomonas; species Pseudomonas silensiensis. The sequence goes on along the minus strand of NZ_JBNDJH010000030.1, from coordinate 89,989 downwards.
CTGCCGAGACTCTGTTCAACAACCTGTTCTTCAGCCCTGAGCGCTATGACCTGTCTGCGGTCGGCCGGATGAAGTTCAACCGTCGTATCGGTCGTACCGAGATCGAAGGTTCGGGCGTGTTGTGCAAAGAAGACATCGTTGCGGTGCTGAAGACTCTGGTCGACATCCGTAACGGTAAAGGCATCGTCGATGACATCGACCACCTGGGTAACCGTCGTGTTCGCTGCGTAGGCGAAATGGCCGAGAACCAGTTCCGCGTTGGCCTGGTACGTGTTGAGCGTGCGGTCAAAGAGCGTCTGTCGATGGCTGAAAGCGAAGGCCTGATGCCGCAAGACCTGATCAACGCCAAGCCAGTGGCTGCGGCGGTGAAAGAGTTCTTCGGTTCCAGCCAGCTTTCCCAGTTCATGGACCAGAACAACCCGCTGTCCGAGATCACCCACAAGCGTCGTGTTTCTGCACTCGGCCCTGGCGGTTTGACTCGTGAGCGTGCTGGCTTTGAAGTTCGTGACGTACACCCGACTCACTACGGTCGTGTATGCCCGATTGAAACGCCGGAAGGTCCGAACATCGGCCTGATCAACTCCCTGGCCGCTTATGCGCGCACCAACCAGTACGGCTTCCTCGAAAGCCCGTACCGCGTGGTGAAAGACGCTCTGGTCACCGACGAGATCGTGTTCCTGTCCGCCATCGAAGAAGCTGATCACGTGATCGCCCAGGCTTCGGCCACGATGAACGACAAGAAAATGCTGATCGACGAGCTGGTAGCTGTTCGTCACTTGAACGAATTCACCGTCAAGGCGCCGGAAGACGTCACCTTGATGGACGTTTCTCCGAAGCAGGTAGTTTCGGTTGCAGCGTCGCTGATTCCGTTCCTCGAGCACGATGACGCCAACCGTGCGTTGATGGGTTCGAACATGCAGCGTCAAGCTGTACCAACCCTGCGCGCTGACAAGCCGCTGGTCGGTACTGGCATGGAGCGTAACGTAGCTCGTGACTCCGGCGTTTGCGTCGTGGCTCGTCGTGGTGGCGTTATCGATTCCGTCGACGCCAGCCGTATCGTGGTTCGTGTTGCAGATGATGAAGTTGAAACCGGTGAAGCTGGTGTCGACATCTACAACCTGACCAAATACACCCGCTCCAACCAGAACACCTGCATCAACCAGCGTCCGCTGGTGCGTAAAGGTGATCGGGTTCAGCGTAGCGACATCATGGCTGACGGCCCGTCCACCGACATGGGTGAACTGGCGCTGGGTCAGAACATGCGCATCGCGTTCATGGCCTGGAACGGTTACAACTTCGAAGACTCCATCTGCCTGTCGGAACGAGTTGTTCAAGAAGACCGCTTTACCACGATCCACATTCAGGAACTGACCTGTGTGGCACGTGACACCAAGCTTGGGCCAGAGGAAATCACTGCAGACATCCCGAACGTGGGTGAGGCTGCACTGAACAAGCTGGACGAAGCCGGTATCGTTTACGTAGGTGCTGAAGTTGGCGCAGGCGACATCCTGGTTGGTAAGGTCACTCCGAAAGGCGAGACCCAGCTGACTCCGGAAGAAAAACTGCTGCGTGCCATCTTCGGTGAAAAAGCCAGCGACGTTAAAGACACCTCCCTGCGCGTGCCTACCGGCACCAAGGGTACCGTCATCGACGTACAGGTCTTCACTCGCGACGGCGTTGAGCGTGATGCTCGTGCACTGTCGATCGAGAAGACTCAACTCGACGAGATCCGCAAGGACCTGAACGAAGAGTTCCGTATCGTTGAAGGCGCGACCTTCGAACGTCTGCGTTCCGCTCTGGTAGGCCACAAGGCTGAAGGCGGCGCAGGTCTGAAGAAAGGTCAGGACATCACCGACGAAATCCTCGACGGTCTTGAGCACGGCCAGTGGTTTAAACTGCGCATGGCTGAAGATGCTCTGAACGAGCAGCTCGAGAAGGCTCAGGCCTACATCGTTGATCGTCGCCGTCTGCTGGACGACAAGTTTGAAGACAAGAAGCGCAAACTGCAGCAGGGCGATGACCTGGCTCCGGGCGTGCTGAAAATCGTCAAGGTTTACCTGGCAATCCGTCGCCGCATCCAGCCGGGCGACAAGATGGCCGGTCGTCACGGTAACAAAGGTGTGGTCTCTGTGATCATGCCGGTTGAAGACATGCCGCACGATGCCAATGGCACCCCGGTCGACGTCGTCCTCAACCCGTTGGGCGTACCTTCGCGTATGAACGTTGGTCAGATCCTTGAAACCCACCTCGGCCTCGCGGCTAAAGGCTTGGGCGAGAAGATCAACCGGATGATCGAAGAGCAGCGCAAAGTCGCTGAGCTTCGTAAATTCCTCGACGAGATCTACAACCAGATCGGCGGTCGTAACGAAGATCTGGATAGCTTCTCCGACCAGGAAATCCTGGATCTGGCGAAGAACCTGCGTGGCGGCGTTCCAATGGCCACTCCAGTGTTCGACGGCGCCAAGGAAAGCGAAATCAAGGCCATGCTGAAACTGGCAGACCTGCCAGAAAGCGGCCAGATGCAGCTGACCGACGGCCGTACCGGCAACAAGTTCGAGCGCCCGGTTACTGTTGGCTACATGTACATGCTGAAGCTGAACCACTTGGTAGACGACAAGATGCACGCTCGTTCTACCGGTTCGTACAGCCTGGTTACTCAGCAGCCGCTGGGTGGTAAGGCGCAGTTCGGTGGTCAGCGTTTCGGGGAGATGGAGGTCTGGGCACTGGAAGCATACGGTGCTGCTTACACTCTGCAAGAAATGCTCACAGTGAAGTCGGACGATGTGAACGGCCGTACCAAGATGTACAAAAACATCGTGGATGGCGATCACCGTATGGAGCCGGGCATGCCCGAGTCTTTCAACGTGTTGATCAAGGAAATTCGTTCCCTCGGCATCGATATCGATCTGGAAACCGAATAACACGTGACGCGAATCGAGAGCGGGGCAGGATTGCCCGCTCTCTGCTCCGCCAGGAGGAAAGGCCTTGAAAGACCTACTGAATTTGCTGAAAAACCAGGGTCAAGTCGAAGAGTTCGACGCCATCCGTATTGGATTGGCATCGCCTGAGATGATCCGTTCGTGGTCGTTCGGTGAAGTTAAAAAGCCGGAAACCATCAACTACCGTACGTTCAAACCTGAGCGTGACGGCCTGTTCTGCGCCAAGATCTTTGGCCCGGTAAAGGATTACGAGTGCCTGTGCGGTAAGTACAAGCGCTTGAAGCACCGTGGTGTGATCTGCGAGAAGTGCGGCGTTGAAGTTGCGCTGGCTAAAGTTCGTCGTGAGCGCATGGCGCACATCGAGCTGGCTTCCCCGGTTGCCCACATCTGGTTCCTGAAATCGCTGCCGTCCCGTATCGGCTTGCTGATGGACATGACCCTGCGTGATATCGAACGCGTTCTCTACTTCGAGAGCTATGTCGTTATCGATCCAGGCATGACCACTCTTGAAAAAGGTCAGCTGCTCAACGATGAGCAGTACTTCGAAGCGCTGGAAGAGTTTGGCGACGATTTCGATGCCCGTATGGGTGCCGAGGCTGTCCGTGAACTGCTGCACGCTATCGATCTGGAGCACGAGATTGGTCGTCTGCGTGAAGAAATTCCGCAAACCAACTCCGAAACCAAAATCAAGAAGCTGTCCAAGCGTCTGAAGTTGATGGAAGCCTTCCAGGGTTCCGGCAACCTTCCAGAATGGATGGTGCTGACCGTTCTGCCGGTTCTGCCGCCAGATCTGCGTCCACTGGTCCCGCTGGATGGCGGTCGCTTCGCGACTTCCGACCTCAACGATCTGTATCGTCGAGTGATCAACCGTAACAACCGCTTGAAGCGCCTGCTTGATCTGTCCGCTCCGGACATCATCGTGCGCAACGAAAAGCGTATGTTGCAGGAAGCTGTCGATGCATTGCTCGATAACGGTCGTCGTGGTCGCGCTATCACTGGTTCCAACAAGCGTCCTCTGAAATCCCTGGCTGACATGATCAAGGGTAAACAGGGTCGTTTCCGTCAGAACTTGCTCGGTAAGCGTGTTGACTACTCCGGTCGTTCGGTAATTACCGTAGGTCCGACCCTGCGTCTGCACCAGTGCGGTCTGCCGAAGAAGATGGCTCTCGAGCTGTTCAAGCCGTTCATTTTCGGCAAGCTGGAAATGCGTGGTCTCGCTACCACCATCAAAGCTGCCAAGAAGATGGTCGAGCGCGAGCTGCCTGAGGTTTGGGACGTTCTCGCTGAAGTGATCCGTGAACACCCGGTTCTCCTCAACCGTGCACCGACCCTTCACCGTCTGGGTATCCAGGCGTTTGAACCGGTACTGATCGAAGGTAAGGCTATCCAGCTGCACCCGTTGGTCTGTGCTGCGTACAACGCCGACTTCGACGGCGACCAAATGGCCGTGCACGTACCGCTGACACTGGAAGCCCAGTTGGAAGCGCGTGCGTTGATGATGTCGACCAACAACATTCTGTCGCCAGCCAACGGTGAGCCGATCATCGTTCCGTCGCAGGACGTTGTATTGGGTCTGTACTACATGACTCGTGAAGCGATCAACGCCAAGGGCGAAGGTCGTGTGTTCGCGGATCTGCAAGAAGTTGACCGTGTGTTCCGTGCCGGCGAAGCCGCACTGCACGCTAAAGTCAAAGTGCGGATCAACGAAACCGTCAACGATCGTGATGGTGGCAGCGTCAAGAACACCCGTATCGTCGACACCACTGTCGGCCGTGCGCTGTTGTTCCAGGTTGTTCCACCTGGCCTGTCGTACGACGTCGTCAACCAGCCGATGAAGAAAAAGGCGATCTCCAAGCTGATCAACCAGTGCTACCGCGTGGTTGGTTTGAAAGAGACCGTGATCTTCGCTGACCAGTTGATGTACACCGGTTTTGCCTATTCGACCATTTCCGGCGTTTCCATCGGTGTTAACGACTTCGTTATCCCGGATGAAAAAGCCCGCATCATCGGTGCTGCTACCGACGAAGTGAAAGAGATCGAAAGTCAGTACGCCTCCGGCCTGGTAACTCAGGGCGAGAAGTACAACAAAGTGATCGACCTTTGGTCCAAGGCGAACGACGAAGTTTCCAAGGCGATGATGGCCAACCTCTCGAAAGAGAAAGTCATCGACCGTCATGGCGTCGAAGTCGACCAGGAATCCTTCAACTCGATGTACATGATGGCCGACTCGGGCGCACGGGGTTCTGCTGCGCAGATCCGTCAGCTCGCCGGTATGCGTGGCCTGATGGCCAAGCCGGATGGTTCCATCATCGAAACGCCGATTACTGCGAACTTCCGTGAAGGTTTGAGCGTACTTCAGTACTTCATCTCCACTCACGGTGCTCGTAAAGGTTTGGCGGATACCGCGTTGAAAACTGCGAACTCCGGTTACCTGACTCGTCGTCTGGTAGACGTGGCGCAGGATCTGGTAGTAACCGAGATCGATTGCGGCACTGAACATGGCCTGGTAATGACTCCGCACATTGAAGGCGGTGACGTTGTTGAGCCACTGGGTGAGCGCGTATTGGGTCGTGTTATTGCCCGTGACGTGTTCAAGCCAGGTACCGAAGAAATCATCGTTCCTGCCGGCACGCTGGTAGACGAGAAGTGGGTCGAGTTCATCGAGCTGAACAGCATCGACGAAGTGATCGTGCGTTCGCCGATCAGCTGCGAAACCCGCTACGGCATTTGCGCCAAGTGCTACGGCCGTGACCTGGCTCGTGGTCACCAGGTGAACATCGGTGAAGCGGTCGGCGTTATCGCTGCCCAGTCCATCGGTGAGCCGGGTACCCAGCTGACCATGCGTACGTTCCACATCGGTGGTGCGGCAAGCCGGACCTCCGCAGCCGACAGCGTTCAGGTGAAGAATGGCGGTACCGTCCGTCTGCACAACCTGAAACACGTTGAGCGAGTGGATGGTTGCCTGGTTGCTGTGTCCCGTTCCGGTGAGCTGGCAATCGCTGATGACTTCGGTCGTGAGCGCGAGCGTTACAAGCTGCCGTACGGTGCTGTGATTTCGGTTAAAGAGGGTGACAAGGTCGACGCTGGCGCAATCGTGGCCAAGTGGGATCCGCACACTCACCCAATCGTTACCGAAATGAAAGGTACCGTGACCTACGTGGGCATGGAAGAAGGCATCACGATCAAGCGTCAGACTGACGAATTGACCGGTATGACCAACATTGAAGTACTCGACGCCAAAGACCGTCCAGCTGCCGGTAAAGATATCCGTCCTGCTGTGAAGATGGTTGATGACAACGGCAAGGATCTCTTGCTGCCGGGTACCGACGTAATTGCTCAGTACTTCCTGCCTGCTAACGCCCTGGTCGGTGTAGCGGACGGTGCGAAAATCGCGATCGGTGATGTTATCGCTCGTATTCCGCAAGAGACTTCGAAAACCCGTGACATCACCGGTGGTCTGCCGCGTGTTGCCGACTTGTTCGAAGCCCGTCGTCCGAAAGAAGCCTCGATTCTGGCTGAAGTCAGCGGCACCATCGCGTTCGGTAAAGAGACCAAAGGCAAGCGCCGTCTGGTCATTACCCCGAACGACGGTAGCGATCCGTACGAAGAGCTGATTCCGAAGTGGCGTCACCTGAACGTCTTCGAAGGCGAACAGGTAAACCGCGGCGAAGTTATCTCCGACGGCCCGAGCGATCCACACGACATCCTGCGTCTGCTGGGTGTGAGTGCGCTGGCCAAGTACATCGTGAACGAGATCCAGGACGTTTATCGTCTGCAAGGCGTGAAGATCAACGACAAGCACATCGAGACCATCCTGCGTCAGATGCTGCGTAAAGTTGAGATCGCTGAATCCGGCGATTCCAGTTTCATCAAGGGCGACCAGATGGAATTGACTCACGTTCTGGTAGAAAACGAACGTCTGGCTGGCGACGAGAAATTCGTTTCCAAGTTCACTCGCGTGCTGTTGGGCATCACCAAGGCGTCGTTGTCCACCGAATCGTTCATCTCGGCGGCTTCCTTCCAGGAAACCACTCGCGTACTGACCGAAGCGGCGGTAACCGGCAAGCGCGATTACCTGCGCGGCCTGAAAGAAAACGTGGTCGTGGGTCGTCTGATCCCGGCTGGTACCGGTCTGGCTTATCACAGCGAGCGCAAGCGCCGCCGTGATGCTGACAAACCGTTGCGCGTAAGCGCCAGTGAAGTGGAAGCTGCACTGACCGAAGCGCTGAACTCGAGCGGTAACTGAGTTCTGCGGTAAATAAGCGTAAGGCCCTGGCCATTCCGTTCATCGAATCGAGACAATTTGTCGAGGTTGGATGAGAGGGGAGGTCGGGGCCTTGCCTTGACTGGGGGCAAGATCCTCTTTAGACTCTTGTACCCCTAAATTTGGCGGGAATTCGTTCCTGCCATTTTGCTTTTCTTGCAAGACAATAGCGTCGCAAGACAACAGTGGAGCTAGTAGATGGCAACTATCAACCAGCTGGTACGTCAGCCGCGTAAGCGTATCGTCGAGAAATCCGACGTGCCTGCGCTGCAGAACTGCCCGCAACGTCGTGGCGTATGCACCCGTGTGTATACCACCACGCCGAAAAAACCTAACTCGGCACTGCGTAAAGTATGCCGTGTGCGTCTGACCAACGGTTTCGAGGTTTCCTCGTACATCGGCGGTGAAGGCCACAACCTGCAAGAGCACAGCGTGGTACTGATCCGCGGCGGTCGTGTAAAAGACTTGCCAGGTGTTCGTTACCACACCGTACGCGGTTCTTTGGATACTTCCGGCGTTAAAGGTCGTAACCAGGGTCGTTCGAAGTACGGTACCAAGAAGCCTAAGTAGTAGCGGCTTTTTGTAAAAACTGATTTTCTATTTTTCTGAGTCGATAAGAGTAAGGTCGGAGGCGTCCCGAAAGGGCACCGATTCCGAGCGAACCTGAAGACCGTTTGAGGGCTTATCCATGCCAAGAAGACGCGTAGCAGCCAAGCGCGAAGTGCTTGACGATCCAAAATACGGAAGCCAAATCCTGGCCAAGTTCATGAACCACGTGATGGAAAGCGGCAAGAAAGCCGTTGCCGAGCGTATCGTTTATGGCGCGCTGGAGAAGGTTAAAGAACGCAAGAACAGCGACCCCCTGGAAATCTTCGAGAAAGCTCTCGACGCCATCGCTCCGCTGGTCGAAGTAAAGTCGCGCCGTGTAGGCGGTGCTACTTACCAGGTTCCGGTTGAAGTTCGTCCGTCCCGTCGTAACGCCCTGGCAATGCGCTGGTTGGTAGACTTCGCCCGCAAGCGCGGCGAGAAGTCTATGGCTCTGCGTTTGGCTGGCGAACTGTTGGACGCTGCCGAAGGTAAAGGTGCTGCAGTTAAGAAGCGTGAAGACGTGCACCGTATGGCTGAAGCCAACAAGGCTTTCTCGCACTACCGCTTCTAATTTTAGCGTCACTAATTTTGCGAGGGCTTTATGGCTCGTACAACACCGATTAATCGCTACCGTAACATCGGTATCGTTGCTCACGTGGATGCTGGTAAAACCACCACCACCGAGCGCGTCCTTTTTTACACCGGCAAAAGTCACAAAATGGGCGAGGTGCATGACGGCGCCGCGACCACGGACTGGATGGTGCAGGAGCAGGAGCGTGGTATTACCATTACTTCTGCTGCTATTACCGCCTTCTGGCAGGGTTCCGAGAAGCAGCACAAAGACCAATACCGCTTCAACGTCATCGACACCCCGGGCCACGTTGACTTCACTATTGAAGTTGAGCGTTCCCTGCGTGTTCTCGACGGCGCGGTCGTTGTGTTCTGCGGCACCTCGGGTGTTGAGCCTCAGTCGGAAACCGTATGGCGTCAAGCCAACAAGTACGGCGTTCCACGTCTTGTTTACGTAAACAAGATGGACCGTGCTGGTGCGAACTTCCTGCGCGTGATCGGTCAGATCAAGCAGCGTCTGGGGCACACTCCGGTACCAATCCAGTTGGCTATCGGTTCCGAAGACAACTTCCAGGGTCAGATCGATTTGATCGCTATGGAAGCTGTTTACTGGAATGACGCTGACAAAGGCATGGTTCCAGTTCGCAAGCCTATCCCTGCTGAGCTGCAGGAATTGGCTGACGAATGGCGCGGCAACATGGTTGAAGCTGCGGCTGAAGCCAGCGAAGAGCTGATGAACAAGTACCTCGAAGGTGAAGAACTCACCAACGCGGAAATCAAGGCCGCTCTGCGTCAGCGTACTATCGCTGGTGAGATCGTTCTGGCTGTTTGCGGTTCTTCCTTCAAGAACAAGGGTGTTCCCCTGGTTCTCGACGCCGTTATCGACTACCTGCCTGCTCCTACCGACATTCCTGCCATCAAGGGTACTGACCCGGATGACGAGACCAAGGAAATGGAGCGTCACGCAGACGACAGCGAGCCGTTCTCGGCTCTGGCGTTCAAGATCGCTACCGACCCATTCGTGGGTACCTTGACCTTTGTTCGAGTTTACTCGGGCGTGTTGGCCTCCGGCGACGGCGTGATCAACTCGGTTAAAGGCAAGAAAGAGCGCGTGGGTCGTATGGTGCAAATGCACGCAAACGCCCGCGAAGAAATCAAGGAAGTACGCGCTGGTGACATCGCGGCCTTGATCGGCATGAAGGACGTCACCACTGGTGAAACTTTGTGCAACGCTGACAAGCCAATCATCCTGGTTCGCATGGACTTCCCGGAGCCGGTTATTTCGGTTGCCGTAGAGCCTAAGACCAAGGACGACCAGGAAAAAATGGGTATCGCGCTGGGCAAACTTGCTCAGGAAGACCCGTCTTTCCGCGTCAAGACTGATGAAGAGACTGGTCAAACGATCATCTCCGGCATGGGCGAGTTGCACCTGGACATCCTGGTTGACCGGATGCGCCGTGAGTTCAACGTCGAAGCCAACATCGGTAAGCCTCAAGTTTCGTACCGTGAGCGCATCACGAAGAGCTGCGAAATTGAAGGCAAGTTCGTTCGTCAATCCGGCGGTCGTGGCCAGTTCGGTCACTGCTGGATTCGTTTTGCTCCTGCTGACGAAGGTCAGGAAGGTCTGCAATTCCTGAACGAAGTAGTGGGTGGTGTGGTTCCTAAGGAATACATCCCGGCTATCCAAAAGGGTATCGAAGAGCAGATGAAGAACGGCGTTGTTGCCGGCTATCCGCTGATCGGCCTGAAGGCTACCGTGTTTGATGGTTCCTACCACGACGTCGACTCCAACGAGATGGCGTTTAAGGTGGCTGCTTCCATGGCGACCAAGCAACTGGCCCAGAAGGGCGGTGGTGAGTTGCTTGAGCCGATCATGGCGGTAGAGGTTGTTACGCCTGAAGACTATATGGGTGACGTGATGGGCGACCTTAACCGTCGTCGCGGCATGATCCTGGGTATGGAGGACACGGTTTCCGGCAAAGTGATTCGCGCCGAGGTTCCGTTGGGTGAGATGTTCGGTTACGCAACCGACGTTCGTTCCATGTCCCAAGGTCGCGCAAGCTACTCTATGGAATTCAAAAAATACAATACAGCTCCGTCGCATATCGTCGAAACTGTTACCAAAAAACAAGGCTGATTCAGCCCCTTTAGGCTAGGAGTTAATTGTCGTGGCTAAAGAAAAATTTGACCGTACCCTCCCGCACGTCAACGTTGGCACCATCGGTCACGTCGACCACGGTAAAACCACGCTGACCGCTGCTCTGACTCGCGTCTGCTCCGAAGTTTTCGGTTCGGCTGTTGTTGCTTTCGATAAAATCGACAGCGCTCCAGAAGAAAAGGCTCGTGGTATCACCATCAACACCGCGCACGTTGAATACAACTCGCTGATCCGTCACTACGCTCACGTTGACTGCCCAGGTCACGCTGACTATGTGAAGAACATGATCACCGGTGCTGCTCAAATGGACGGCGCTATCCTGGTTTGCTCGGCCGCTGATGGTCCGATGCCACAAACCCGTGAGCACATCCTGCTGTCCCGTCAGGTTGGCGTTCCGTACATCGTTGTCTTCCTGAACAAGGCTGACATGGTTGACGACGCTGAGCTGCTGGAACTGGTTGAGATGGAAGTGCGCGATCTGCTGAGCACTTACGACTTCCCAGGTGACGACACTCCGATCATCATCGGTTCGGCTCTGATGGCTCTGAACGGCCAAGACGACAACGAAATGGGCACCACTGCCGTTCGTAAACTGGTTGAGACTCTGGATAGCTACATCCCAGATCCAGTTCGTGTTATCGACAAGCCGTTCCTGATGCCAATCGAAGACGTATTCTCGATCTCCGGTCGCGGTACTGTTGTAACTGGTCGTATCGAGCGCGGTATCGTCAAGGTTCAGGATCCACTGGAAATCGTTGGTCTGCGTGACACTACCGTCACCACCTGCACCGGTGTTGAAATGTTCCGTAAGCTGCTCGACGAAGGTCGTGCTGGCGAGAACTGCGGCGTGCTGCTGCGCGGCACCAAGCGTGACGACGTTGAGCGTGGCCAGGTTCTGGTCAAGCCAGGTTCGGTTAAGCCGCACACTACCTTCGAAGCTGAAGTGTACGTGTTGAGCAAAGAAGAAGGCGGTCGCCACACTCCGTTCTTCAAAGGCTACCGTCCACAGTTCTACTTCCGGACCACTGACGTGACCGGTAACTGCGAACTGCCGGAAGGCGTTGAAATGGTAATGCCAGGCGACAACATCAAAATGGTTGTCACCCTGATCAAAACCATCGCAATGGAAGATGGTCTGCGTTTCGCTATTCGTGAAGGCGGTCGTACCGTCGGCGCTGGCGTCGTAGCCAAAATCATCGCTTAATAAGTGATGACTTGAAAAAGCCCCCGCCTAGCGGGGGCTTTTTTATTGGGTTGACACTGTGGTAGCCCGTCTATAGAATTGCGCCTCCTTTTAACGGGCGTATTGCGCTCGCTGGGAATAGCAGCCGGAGTCTGAAATCCAATGCAAAATCAGCAAATCCGTATCAGGTTGAAGGCTTTTGACCATCGCCTGATCGACCAATCCACCCAGGAAATCGTGGAAACCGCGAAACGTACTGGTGCTCAAGTGCGTGGTCCAATTCCACTGCCTACCCGTAAAGAGCGGTTCACCGTTCTGGTCTCCCCGCACGTCAACAAAGACGCGCGTGACCAGTATGAGATCCGTACTCATAAGCGTGTTCTGGACATCGTCCAGCCAACGGATAAAACCGTTGATGCTCTTATGAAGCTTGATCTTGCGGCCGGTGTGGAAGTGCAGATCAGCCTCGGCTAAGACTCGGTCTTAGTCGTGTAACGCTCTGAAATGGGCGGCCATAGCGGGTGAAAGCCCCGTACACTCATGAGGTTTACAACATGACTATTGGTGTAGTCGGTCGTAAATGCGGTATGACCCGTATTTTCACCGAAGAAGGTGTCTCCATTCCGGTCACGGTCATTGAGATCGAACCGAATCGCGTCACCCAGTTCAAAACTGAAGAGACCGATGGCTATCGTGCAGTGCAAGTCACTGTAGGCGAGCGTCGTGCTTCGCGTGTTACAGCTGCTCAAGCTGGCCACTTCGCTAAAGCGAACGTTGCCGCTGGTCGTACCGTAATGGAATTCCGTCTTGAAGAAGGCGAGTACCAGGCCGGCGATCTGATCAACGCTGAAATCTTCGCCGCTGGTCAACTGGTTGATGTAACCGGTCAGTCCAAAGGTAAAGGCTTCCAGGGTACGATCAAGCGTTGGAATTTCCGCGGGCAAGATAATACCCACGGTAACTCCGTATCCCACCGCGTTCCAGGCTCTATCGGCCAGTGCCAGACTCCTGGTCGTGTATTCAAGGGCAAAAAAATGTCCGGTCATATGGGCGCTGAGCGCGTGACCGTGCAGTCCCTCGAAGTAGTGCGCGTGGACGCTGAACGCAATCTGTTGTTGGTCAAGGGCGCTGTTCCTGGCGCTACTGGCGGCAACTTGGTTGTACGTCCAGCAGCCAAGGCTCGCGGTTAAGGGGAAGCTGACATGCAATTAAATGTAAATGACGCTCAAGCGATCGAAGTTTCCGAACTGACATTTGGCGGCGAATTCAACGAGACGCTCGTTCACCAAGCAGTCGTGGCCTACATGGCCGGCGGCCGTCAAGGTAGCAAGCAGCAAAAGACCCGTTCCGACGTTCGTGGTGGCGGTAAGCGCCCATGGCGTCAGAAAGGTACTGGCCGTGCTCGTGCCGGTACTATCCGTAGCCCAATCTGGCGTGGCGGCGGTACCACTTTCGCAGCTCGTCCTCAGGATCACACCCAGAAGCTGAACAAGAAGATGTATCGCGCAGCAATGCGTTCCATCCTTGCTGAGCTGGTGCGTACTGATCGTCTGGTTGTGGTTCAGGACTTCGCTGTTGATGCACCGAAGACCAAAGATCTGCTGAACAAACTGACCGGCATGGGCCTGACTGACGTCTTGATCGTGTCTGAAGTAGTTGATCAGAACCTGTACCTGGCTGCTCGTAACCTGCCACACGTTGATGTACGTGACGTGCAAGGTTCCGATCCAGTTAGTCTGATCGCATACGACAAGGTGTTGATCACCGTGTCGGCCGTGAAGAAATTCGAGGAGCTGCTGGGATGAACCAGGAACGCGTATTTAAAGTTCTGCTTGGCCCGCACGTTTCCGAGAAGGCTACGGTTCTGGCTGACAAGAAAGGCCAGTTCGTTTTCAAGGTTGCAACTGACGCAACCAAGCTGGAAATCAAGAAGGCCGTCGAAAGCCTGTTCAGCGTGAAAGTAGAGCGTGTTACTACCCTGAATGTTCTGGGTAAGAGCAAGCGCACTGCTCGCGGTCTGGGCAAGCGTAATGACTGGAAGAAGGCAGTTATCTCCCTTCAGCCAGGCCAAGATCTCGATTTCAGCAGCAGTGCTGAGTAAGGAAGGGGTGCATCATGGCAATCGTTAAATGCAAACCGACTTCCCCTGGCCGCCGTTTTGTGGTCAAGGTGGTCAACCAGGAGCTGCATAAAGGCGCTCCTCACGCACCGCTGCTCGAGAAAAAATCGAAGACTGGTGGTCGTAACAACAATGGTCGCATTACCACTCGTCACATCGGTGGTGGCCATAAGCAGCATTATCGTCTGGTCGATTTCCGTCGCAACGACAAAGATGGCATCTCTGCCACTGTCGAGCGTATTGAATACGATCCAAACCGTACTGCTCACATCGCTCTGCTGCTGTACGCAGATGGCGAGCGTCGCTACATCATCGCCCCTAAAGGCGTGAGTGCTGGCGACCAGCTGATCGCAGGTGCTCTGGCACCGATCAAGCCGGGCAACGCTCTGCAACTGCGTAACATTCCAGTTGGTAGCACCGTACACGGCATCGAATTGAAGCCAGGTAAAGGCGCGCAAATCGCTCGTTCCGCTGGTGCTTCGGCTCAGCTGATCGCTCGTGAAGGTGTCTACGTGACCCTGCGTCTGCGTTCTGGTGAGATGCGTAAAGTGCTGGCTGAATGCCGCGCGACCCTGGGTGAAGTCTCGAACTCCGAGCACAGCCTGCGTTCGCTGGGTAAAGCTGGTGCCAAACGCTGGCGTGGCGTTCGCCCAACCGTTCGTGGTGTTGCCATGAACCCGGTTGACCACCCACATGGTGGTGGTGAAGGTCGTACCTCTGGTGGTCGTCATCCGGTATCGCCATGGGGCTTCCCGACTAAGGGCGCGAAGACTCGTGGTAATAAGCGTACCGACAAAATGATCGTCCGTCGTCGCAAGTAAATAGAGGGATACGACAGTGCCACGTTCTCTGAAAAAAGGTCCTTTTATTGATCTTCACCTACTGAAGAAGATCGAAGTGGCGGCGGAAAAGAACGATCGCAAACCAGTGAAAACCTGGTCGCGTCGTTCGATGATCCTGCCACAAATGGTCGGTTTGACCATTGCAGTGCATAACGGTCGTCAACATGTTCCAGTTCTCGTGAACGAAGACATGGTCGGCCACAAACTGGGCGAGTTTGCCGGTACCCGCACATATCGTGGGCACGTGGCAGACAAGAAAGCCAAGCGTTAAGGGGTAAGGAACGATGGAAGTAGCCGCTAAGTTGTCGGGCGCTCGAATCTCCGCCCAGAAAGCCCGCTTGGTCGCCGACCAGATCCGCGGGAAGAAGGTGGGCGAAGCGCTCAACCTGTTGGCTTTCAGCAGTAAGAAAGCCGCCGAGATCATGAAGAAAGTGCTGGAGTCGGCCGTAGCCAACGCCGAGCATAACGAAGGCGCAGACGTTGATGACCTTAAAGTCAGCACCGTTTTCGTCAACGAAGGGCGTTCGCTGAAGCGAATCATGCCACGTGCCAAAGGCCGTGCTGATCGCATCGTCAAGCGGTCTTGCCATATCACTGTCAAGGTTGCTGACAAGTAACGGAGTCGAAGAGATGGGTCAGAAAGTACATCCCATTGGCATTCGCCTGGGAATCGTCAAGGAGCACACCTCCGTCTGGTACGCAGACGGTCGGACTTATGCGGACTATTTGTTCGCTGATCTGAAGGTGCGCGAGTATCTCCAAGACAAACTAAAAAGCGCGTCCGTAAGCCGTATCGATATCCATCGTCCGGCTCAGACTGCACGTATCACCATCCACACCGCTCGTCCAGGTATCGTTATCGGGAAGAAAGGTGAAGATGTTGAGAAACTGCGTCAGGACCTGACCAAGCAAATGGGTGTGCCTGTGCACATCAATATCGAAGAGATCCGCAAGCCGGAACTCGACGGTATGCTGGTTGCGCAGAGCGTAGCTCAGCAGCTGGAGCGTCGCGTAATGTTCCGTCGCGCTATGAAGCGCGCTGTTCAGAACGCCATGCGCATTGGTGCCAAAGGCATCAAAATCCAAGTGAGCGGTCGTCTCGGCGGTGCTGAAATTGCACGTACTGAATGGTATCGCGAAGGTCGTGTGCCACTGCACACCCTGCGTGCCGACATCGACTATGCCAACTACGAAGCTCACACCACTTACGGTGTGATCGGTGTAAAGGTTTGGATCTTCAAAGGCGAAGTAATTGGTGGTCGCCAAGAAGAACTGAAACCACAAGCACCAGCGCCTCGTAAAAAAGCTGCTAAGTAAGGGGTACGCCAAATGTTGCAACCAAAGCGTACGAAGTTCCGCAAGCAGATGACAGGCCACAACCGTGGTCTGGCACAGCGCGGTAGCAAAGTCAGCTTCGGCGAGTTCGCGCTGAAGTCTGTAGCTCGTGGTCGTCTCACCGCTCGTCAGATCGAGTCAGCGCGTCGTGCTCTGACCCGTCACGTTAAACGTGGCGGCAAGATCTGGATCCGTGTATTCCCGGACAAGCCTATTTCCAAAAAGCCACTCGAAGTTCGGATGGGTAAAGGTAAGGGTAGTGTGGAGTACTGGGTTGCCCAGATTCAGCCAGGCAAAGTCCTGTATGAAATCGAGGGTGTTACTGAAGAGCTGGCGCGTGAGGCTTTTGCCTTGGCTGCTGCAAAGCTGCCGCTCGCCACTGCCTTCGTTAAACGGACGGTGATGTGATGAAAGCGAACGAACTTCGTGAAAAAGACGCGCCGCAGCTTAACGAGCAACTGCTCGGCCTGCTGCGCGACCAGTTCAATCTGCGTATGCAGAAAGCAACTGGCCAGTTGGGGCAGTCTCACCTGCTCCGGCAAGTTAAGCGTGACATCGCTCGCGTGAAGACTGTGCTCAAACAGCAGGCAGGTAAGTAATCATGGCTGAAGCCGAAAAAACCGTCCGTACGCTGACTGGCCGTGTTGTCAGCGACAAAATGGACAAGACCATCACCGTTCTGATCGAGCGTCGCGTTAAGCACCCGATCTACGGTAAATACGTTAAGCGTTCGACTAAGCTGCACGCGCACGACGAAACCAATCAGTGCCACATCGGCGACAAAGTCACTATTCGTGAAACTCGTCCTTTGGCCAAGACTAAGTCTTGGGCGCTGGTTGATGTTCTCGAACGCGCTGTGGAAGTCTAAGGACTAGGGGTCGGAGAAATTATATGATTCAGACTCAATCCATGCTCGATGTGGCCGATAACAGCGGCGCTCGCCGTGTTATGTGCATCAAGGTGCTGGGTGGCTCCCATCGTCGTTACGCTGGTATCGGTGACATCATCAAAGTTACCGTGAAGGAAGCAATTCCTCGCGGTAAAGTGAAAAAAGGCCAAGTGATGACTGCTGTTGTAGTCCGCACTCGTCACGGCGTACGTCGTGCTGATGGCTCCATTATCCGCTTTGATGGCAATGCTGCTGTTCTTCTGAACAACAAGCAAGAGCCGATCGGCACCCGTATCTTTGGGCCAGTGACCCGTGAACTTCGTACTGAGAAGTTCATGAAGATCGTCTCGCTCGCCCCAGAAGTGCTGTAAGGAGATCCGACATGCAAAAGATTCGTCGTGACGACGAGATCATCGTGATCGCCGGCAAAGACAAAGGTAAGCGCGGTAAGGTGCTTAAGGTTCTCGCTGACGACCGTCTGGTCGTTGGTGGTCTGAACCTGGTCAAGCGTCATACCAAGCCTAACCCGGCGTCGGGCGTACAAGGCGGTATCGTCGAGAAAGAAGCGCCACTGCACGCTTCCAACGTTGCCATTTTCAACG
Source organism: Pseudomonas silensiensis (assembly GCF_050434865.1). Lineage (NCBI taxonomy): Bacteria > Pseudomonadati > Pseudomonadota > Gammaproteobacteria > Pseudomonadales > Pseudomonadaceae > Pseudomonas > Pseudomonas silensiensis. The sequence continues at coordinate 72,500 of NZ_JBNDJH010000030.1, read as the reverse complement.
GCGAAACCAACAAGGCTGATCGCGTTGGTTTCAAAGTAGAAGACGGTAAGAAAATTCGTGTCTTCAAGTCGACCCAAAAAGCGGTTGATGCTTGAACACTGCTAGGTAGAAGACCATGGCACGACTAAAAGAGATTTACTGGAAGGAAATCGCACCGAAGCTTAAGGAAGAACTTAAGCTTTCGAACGTGATGGAAGTTCCACGCGTTACCAAAATCACCCTGAACATGGGTCTGGGCGAAGCGGTCGGTGACAAAAAAGTCATCGAGCACGCTGTTGCCGATCTGGAAAAGATCACCGGTCAGAAAGTCGTTGTGACTTACGCTCGGAAATCCATCGCTGGCTTTAAAGTCCGTGAAGGTTGGCCGATCGGCGTCAAAGTGACTCTGCGCCGTGAGCGTATGTACGAATTCCTGGATCGTCTGCTGTCGATCTCCCTGCCTCGGGTCCGCGACTTCCGCGGCCTGAATGCCAAGTCCTTCGATGGTCGTGGTAACTACAGCATGGGCGTTAAAGAGCAGATCATCTTCCCGGAAATCGACTACGACAAGATCGATGCTCTCCGCGGTCTGGACATTACCCTGACCACCACTGCCAAGAACGATGATGAAGGTCGCGCGCTGCTGCGTGCTTTCAAATTCCCGTTCCGCAACTGATTGGAGTAGGAAAATGGCCAAGATGAGCATGAAAAACCGCGAGCTGAAGCGTCAGCTCACGGTTGCCAAGTACGCCAAAAAGCGTGCAGCACTGAAAGCAATCATCGTTGATCTGAACGCAAGTCCAGAAGCACGTTGGGAAGCTACAGTAGCTCTGCAGAAGCAGCCACGTGACGCAAGCGCCTCGCGCATGCGTAACCGCTGCCGCCTGACCGGTCGTCCACACGGCGTTTACCGCAAGTTCGGCCTTGGCCGTAACAAACTGCGTGAAGCTGCAATGCGTGGTGACGTACCTGGTCTGGTTAAAGCCAGCTGGTAAGCACTATCAAAGTCTCGGTGGTCCGGATCGCAAGATCCTGACCACCGGTGACCTTGAACTTGAATCAAGCCCCTATTGGGGCTTGATTCATTTGTGGGGTGTGTCTAGAATACCCGGCTCGCCTGAGCCCGTGCTTTTTTCGCATGGATGAGCTCGGCGACAAGTAGTAGCCGCAAGGCTAATTTTTTTGTATTAGGAGCGTCTAGCCCATGAGTATGCAGGACCCGTTAGCGGACATGCTAACTCGAATCCGTAATGCCCAGATGGCTGAAAAGTCCGTCGTAAGCATGCCATCTTCTACTTTGAAGGTAGCTGTTGCCAAAGTCCTGAAGGACGAAGGTTACATTGCGGGTTATCAGATCAGCAGCGAAATCAAACCACTGCTGTCCATCGAGCTGAAGTACTTCGAAGGCCGTCCGGTTATCGAAGAAGTGAAGCGCGTTAGCCGTCCAGGCCTGCGTCAGTACAAGTCCGTCGATGATCTGCCAAAAGTTCGTGGCGGTCTCGGTGTGTCTATCGTCTCCACCAACAAAGGTGTGATGACGGATCGTGCTGCGCGCGCTGCCGGTGTCGGCGGCGAAGTTCTTTGCACTGTGTTCTAAGGGGGGATAAGCATGTCACGCGTCGCTAAGAACCCCGTTAAGCTGCCAGCCGGTGTCGAAGTAAAATTCGCAGGCCAACAGCTTTCGGTGAAGGGTGCCAAGGGCACTCTCGAACTGAACATCCATTCGTCCGTTGAGATCGTTGAAGAAGCTGGTGAGCTGCGTTTCGCTGCTCGCAATGGCGATCAACAAACTCGCGCAATGGCTGGTACCACTCGTGCGTTGGTAAACAACATGGTCCAAGGCGTAAGCCAAGGCTTCGAGCGCAAGCTCCAGCTGGTCGGTGTTGGTTACAAAGCGCAAGCAAAAGGCACAGTGCTGAACCTGGCTCTTGGCTTCTCGCACCCAGTGGATTATGAACTGCCGGAAGGCATCACCGCTGAGACTCCTAGCCAAACCGACATCCTGATCCGGGGTATCGATAAGCAGCTGGTAGGTCAAGTGGCCGCCGAGATCCGCGACTTCCGTCCACCAGAGCCGTACAAAGGCAAAGGTGTGCGCTACGCGGACGAAGTCGTCCGTCGTAAAGAAGCCAAGAAGAAGTAGGGCATAGCAAATGACCGACAAAAAAGTTACTCGACTGCGTCGCGCTCGCAAAGCACGCCTGAAAATGCACGAACTCGAAGTCGTGCGTCTCTGCGTGTTCCGCTCGTCGCAGCACATCTACGCCCAGGTCATTTCGGCCGACGGCAACAAAGTCCTGGCATCTGCCTCGACTTTGGATAAAGAACTGCGTGATGGCGCCACTGGCAACATCGACGCGGCCACTAAGGTTGGCCAGCTGGTCGCTACGCGTGCTAAAGCCGCTGGCGTCTCGCAGGTGGCTTTCGACCGCTCTGGCTTCAAGTACCATGGCCGCGTCAAGGCGCTGGCTGATGCTGCTCGTGAAGCTGGGCTGGAGTTCTAAGTTATGTCAAATAACGACCAAAAGCGCGACGAAGGCTACATTGAGAAGCTGGTTCAAGTTAACCGCGTAGCCAAAACCGTTAAAGGCGGCCGTATCTTCACTTTCACCGCGTTGACCGTGGTGGGTGATGGTAAAGGGCGTGTTGGCTTCGGCCGTGGCAAGTCGCGTGAAGTGCCTGCTGCGATCCAGAAGGCAATGGAAGCTGCTCGCCGCAACATGATCCAAGTTGATCTGAACGGCACCACTCTGCAGTACGCAATGAAGTCCGGTCACGGCGCTTCGAAGGTGTACATGCAGCCTGCTTCTGAAGGTACCGGTATCATCGCTGGCGGCGCTATGCGTGCTGTCCTCGAAGTTGCTGGCGTTCAGAACGTTCTGGCCAAGTGCTACGGCTCGACTAACCCGGTAAACGTGGTTCACGCCACTTTCAAAGGTTTGAAAGCTATGCAGTCTCCTGAATCCATTGCCGCCAAGCGTGGCAAAAGCGTCAAGGAGATCTTCTGATCATGGCTACCGTTAAAGTTACGCTGATCAAAAGCATGACCGGCCGCATCCCTAACCACAAACTGTGCGTTAAGGGTCTGGGTCTGCGTCGCATCGGTCACACTGTAGAAGTACTTGATACTCCCGAGAATCGCGGGATGATCAACAAGGCTTACTACATGCTGCGTGTCGAGGGTTAATCGATGAAACTCAATGATCTGAGTCCAGCGCCGGGTTCCCGTCGCGAAAAGCATCGTCCGGGCCGTGGTATCGGTAGTGGTTTGGGTAAGACCGGTGGCCGTGGCCACAAAGGTCAATCCTCCCGCTCCGGTGGCACCATTGCTCCAGGCTTTGAAGGCGGTCAACAGCCGCTGCATCGTCGCCTGCCGAAGTTCGGTTTCGTTTCCCTGAAAGCCATGGACCGCGCAGAAGTGCGTCTGTCCGAGCTGGCTAAAGTGGAAGGCGACATCGTCACCGTGCAGTCCCTGAAAGATGCCAACGTGATCAACGTCAACGTACAGCGTGTGAAAATCATGCTGTCCGGCGAAGTTACTCGCGCTGTCACCATCGGAAAGGGAATCGGCGCCACCAAAGGTGCGCGTGCGGCTATCGAAGCAGCTGGCGGCAAGTTCGAGGAATAAATGGCTAAGCAAGGTGCTCTCTCTGCGCTCGGCAAAGGCGGTATGTCTGAACTCTGGGCTCGTCTGCGTTTTCTGTTCCTGGCGATTATCGTCTACCGAATAGGCGCACACATCCCGGTTCCAGGTATCAACCCGGACCGACTCGCGGACCTGTTTCGACAGAATGAGGGGACCATTCTTAGCTTGTTCAACATGTTTTCCGGCGGCGCGCTGGAACGGATGAGCATCTTTGCGCTGGGGATCATGCCGTACATTTCGGCATCGATCATCATGCAACTGATGACCGCCGTCAGCCCGCAGTTGGAACAGTTGAAGAAGGAAGGTGAAGCTGGCCGTCGCAAGATCAGCCAGTACACCCGCTACGGCACTGTCGTCCTCGCTCTCGTTCAGGCAATTGGCATGTCCATTGGTCTGGCAGGGCAGGGCGTTGCGTTCACTGGTGACTTTGGCTTCCATTTCGTCGCGGTATCCACTTTTGTGGCTGGTGCGATGTTCATGATGTGGCTGGGTGAGCAGATTACTGAGCGTGGTGTTGGCAACGGTATCTCGATGTTGATTTTTTCGGGTATCGTCGCCGGTCTTCCGAGAGCGATCGGGCAGTCTTTCGAGTCTGCGCGTCAGGGTGATATCAACATCTTCGCCCTGGTTGCCATCGGTTTGCTGGCAGTAGCGATTATCGGTTTCGTGGTGTTCATTGAGCGTGGTCAGCGTCGTATTGCTGTTCACTACGCCAAGCGTCAGCAGGGCCGCAAGGTCTTCGCTGCGCAGACTAGCCACTTGCCGCTGAAGGTGAACATGGCCGGCGTTATTCCGGCCATTTTCGCGAGCAGCATTTTGCTGTTCCCGGCTTCGTTGGGTGCCTGGTTCGGCCAGTCTGAAGGTATGGGCTGGTTGCAGGACATCTCGCAGTCGATCGCTCCTGGTCAGCCGTTGAATATTCTGCTGTTTAGTGCAGGGATTATTTTCTTCTGCTTCTTCTATACGGCGTTGATGTTCAATCCGAAAGACGTAGCGGAAAACCTGAAGAAGTCCGGTGCCTTTATTCCGGGCATCCGTCCAGGTGAGCAGTCTGCGCGCTACATTGATGGCGTTCTGACTCGCTTGACCATGTTCGGTGCTCTTTACATGACGGCCGTGTGCCTGTTGCCCCAGTTCCTGGTGGTTGCAGCAAACGTACCGTTCTACCTTGGCGGGACCTCGTTGCTGATCGTCGTCGTGGTTGTGATGGACTTCATGTCCCAAGTACAATCGCACCTCGTTTCGCACCAGTACGAATCCCTGATGAAGAAAGCCAACCTGAAGGGTTACGGCAGCGGCATGTTGCGCTGAGTACCCATAAGGTTCGAGGAGTTGGTGATGAAAGTTCGTGCATCGGTGAAAAAGCTGTGCCGTAACTGCAAGATTATTCGCCGCGAAGGTGTTGTTCGAGTAATTTGCAGCGCGGAACCGCGTCACAAACAGCGCCAAGGCTGAGTGTGATTGTGCTTCAAGCCCGGCAGCTAGTGCGCTGCCGGGTTGATTATTTGTTATTACAGCGATATTATCTCGCGCCCTATTTCTTGGCTTCCGGGGCGTAGGTAGCTGTCAATTGGAGTCCCACTGAATGGCCCGTATTGCAGGCGTTAACATTCCAGATAACAAGCATACTGTTATCTCGCTGACCTACATCTATGGTGTTGGTCGCACTACTGCACAGAAGATCTGTGCAGTGACTGGGGTAAACCCAGCCGCAAAGATCAAAGATCTGAGCGACGAGCAGATTGAACAGCTGCGTGGCGAAGTGGCGAAGTTCACCACTGAAGGTGACCTGCGTCGCGAAATCAACATGAAAATCAAGCGTTTGATGGACCTCGGTTGCTATCGCGGTCTGCGTCATCGTCGTGGTCTTCCAGTGCGCGGTCAGCGTACCAAGACTAACGCGCGTACCCGTAAAGGTCCGCGTAAGCCGATCCGCAAGTAATCGCCCCAGCGAATCGACAGGAAATTAATCATGGCTAAACCTGCTGCTCGTCCTCGTAAAAAAGTTAAAAAGACAGTGGTTGATGGCATCGCCCACATCCATGCATCTTTTAACAACACAATCGTGACCATCACCGACCGTCAAGGCAACGCTCTTTCCTGGGCTACCTCCGGTGGTTCGGGTTTCCGCGGTTCCCGCAAGTCCACCCCGTTTGCTGCTCAAGTAGCTGCTGAACGTGCTGGTCAAGCTGCGCTGGAATACGGTCTGAAAAACCTCGACGTTAACGTCAAAGGTCCAGGCCCAGGTCGTGAATCTGCAGTCCGCGCTTTGAACGGCTGTGGCTACAAGATCGCCAGCATCACCGACGTGACGCCAATCCCGCACAACGGGTGCCGTCCGCCGAAGAAGCGCCGCGTGTAATCCAGGAGATTGTAAAGAATGGCTCGTTACATTGGTCCAAAATGCAAACTCGCTCGTCGCGAAGGCACCGATCTCTTCTTGAAGAGCGGCGTGCGCGCGATTGAATCGAAGTGCAACATTGAAGCAGCACCTGGTATCCACGGCCAACGCCGCGGTCGCCAGTCCGATTACGGCACCCAACTGCGTGAAAAGCAGAAGGTCCGTCGTATCTACGGCGTTCTCGAGCGTCAATTCAGCGGCTACTACAAAGAAGCTGCTGGCAAGAAAGGCGCAACTGGCGAAAACCTGTTGCAACTGCTCGAATGCCGTCTGGACAACGTTGTATACCGTATGGGTTTTGGCTCTACTCGTGCCGAATCCCGTCAGCTGGTATCGCACAAATCCGTAAGCGTTAACGGTCAGACCGTAAACGTGCCGTCGTACCAGGTTCGTGCTGGTGACGTGGTCGCGATTCGCGAGAAAGCAAAGAACCAACTTCGCATTGTCCAAGCTCTCGATCTGTGTGCCCAACGTGGCCGCGTAGAATGGGTAGAAGTAGACACTGAGAAGAAGTCGGGCGTTTTCAAGAACGTTCCTGCTCGCAGTGATCTGTCCGCCGACATCAACGAAAGCCTGATTGTCGAGCTCTACTCCAAGTAAGGGCTAGAAAATAGGTGCATCCATGCAGATTTCGGTAAATGAGTTCCTGACACCCCGCCATATTGATGTGCAGGTTGTCAGTCCAACCCGCGCCAAGATCACTCTCGAGCCTCTCGAGCGTGGTTTCGGCCACACCCTGGGCAACGCGCTGCGCCGCATCCTGTTGTCCTCAATGCCCGGCTGCGCAGTAGTCGAGGCCGAGATTGACGGTGTGCTCCATGAGTACAGCGCCATCGAAGGTGTACAGGAAGACGTAATTGAAATCCTGTTGAACCTTAAAGGTCTGGCTATCAAGCTGCACGGCCGTGACGAAGTTACGCTGACCTTGTCGAAGAAGGGTTCGGGGGTGGTTACCGCTGCCGATATTCAGCTGGATCATGATGTCGAGATCGTTAACCCCGATCACGTAATCGCTAACCTGGCGTCTAACGGCGCCCTGAACATGAAGCTCACCGTAGCTCGTGGTCGTGGTTATGAACCGGCAGACTCGCGTCAGAGCGATGAAGACGAAAGCCGCAGCATCGGTCGCTTGCAGCTTGACTCTTCGTTCAGCCCGGTTCGCCGTATCGCATACGTGGTGGAAAACGCCCGTGTCGAACAGCGTACTAACCTGGACAAGCTGGTTATTGATCTGGAAACCAACGGTACTCTGGATCCTGAAGAGGCAATTCGCCGCGCTGCAACCATTCTGCAACAGCAGTTGGCTGCGTTCGTCGACCTCAAAGGTGACAGTGAGCCAGTGGTTGTCGAGCAGGAAGACGAGATCGATCCGATCCTGCTTCGCCCGGTTGACGATCTGGAACTGACTGTACGTTCGGCTAACTGCCTTAAGGCGGAAAACATCTACTACATCGGTGACCTGATTCAGCGTACCGAAGTAGAGCTGTTGAAGACTCCGAACCTTGGCAAGAAATCCTTGACTGAAATCAAGGACGTTCTGGCCTCCCGCGGTCTGTCCCTCGGCATGCGCCTCGACAACTGGCCGCCTGCAAGTCTTAAGAAGGACGACAAGGCGACTGCCTGATCGTCGTAATCACCGAACGTTGTGTTTGGTAAGGAATGAACCATGCGTCATCGTAAAAGTGGTCGTCACCTGAGCCGCACTAGCTCGCACCGCAAGGCCATGTTTCAAAACATGGCAGTGTCGCTGTTCGAGCACGAGCTGATCAAAACTACACTGCCGAAAGCTAAAGAACTGCGTCGCGTTGCTGAGCCGCTGATCACTTTGGCCAAGACAGACAGCCTGGCTAACCGCCGTCTGGCTTTCGACCGTACTCGTTCGAAAGCTATCGTTGGTAAGCTCTTCAACGACCTGGGCAAGCGTTACGCTACCCGTGAGGGTGGCTACCTGCGCATCCTCAAGTGCGGTTTCCGCACTGGCGACAACGCGCCTATGGCGTACGTCGAGTTGGTTGATCGTCCTGCCGGTGGTGAAGCTGTATCCGCTGAGTAAGACGTCAGTCTGAAACGAAGAACCGGGCCTAGTGCCCGGTTTTTTGTGTCTGTAAGAAACGCGCTGTTTATACAAGCTTTCCTGCGATCCATGCCGTCATGCTGCGAACGGGATTCGTTGGTAGTATTTTTCTATTGATCTCTGCAAATTAATGAATTTGTAGCCTTCCTGATCAATGGTCAATACTCCGTCCCAAGCCGATTAGCCGGCAGTTCAAAATACTGACAAAGGAAGAGATCGCATGAGCCAAAATAAAACACTTACCACTGCCAGTGGCGCTCCTGTCGCTGATAACCAGAATTCCCGTTCCGCCGGCCCTCGTGGCCCGCTGCTGCTCGACGACTTTCACCTGATCGAGAAGCTTGCCCACTTCAACCGTGAAAACATCCCTGAGCGCCGTGTACATGCCAAAGGTTCCGGTGCTTACGGTACGTTCACCGTAACTCGGGACATCACCGAGTACACCAGCGCCAAACTGTTTGAGTCTGTCGGCAAGCAAACCCCAACCTTCCTGCGGTTTTCCACCGTGGGCGGCGAGCGCGGTTCTGCTGATACCGAGCGCGATCCACGTGGTTTCGCCCTGAAGTTCTACACCGAAGAAGGCAACTGGGACATCGTCGGCAACAACACGCCCGTGTTCTTCATCCGTGATCCTTTGAAGTTCCCGGACTTTATTCACACTCAAAAACGTCTTCCACAAAGCAACCTGAAAAGTGCGCAAATGATGTGGGACTTCTGGTCGCACTCACCTGAGGCGTTGCACCAGGTCACCATTCTGTTCTCGGACCGCGGCATCCCCGATGGCTACCGTCACATGCACGGCTTCGGCAGCCACACCTACAGCCTGATCAACGCCAATGGTGAGCGTCACTGGGTGAAATGGCACTACAAGACCAAGCAAGGGATTAAAAACCTGGCGCCAGCAGAGGCAGCACGCCTGGCCGGTACCGATCCGGATTACGCACAGCGTGATCTGTTCGGCGCGATCGAGCGCGGTGATTTTCCGAAATGGCGCGTGTGCATCCAGATCATGACTGAGGCTCAGGCCGCAGCGCACTACGAGAACCCGTTCGACGTGACCAAGACCTGGTCGCAGAAAGAGTTTCCGCTGATCGAAGTGGGCGAATTGGAGCTTAACCGCAACCCGCAGAACTATTTTGCTGAAGTCGAGCAAGCCGCTTTCGGTCCGAGCAACATGGTCCCGGGTGTCGGTTTGTCGCCTGACCGTATGCTGCAAGGGCGAGTGTTCGCTTACGCCGATGCTCACCGCTACCGTATTGGCACCAACCACCAGCAATTGCCGGTGAACGCGCCTCGCAGTCCGGTGAACAGCTATCAGCGCGACGGTTCGATGGCGTTTGGCAGCAATGGCGGTGCGACACCTAACTACGAGCCGAACAGCTACGTCGAATCACCGAAACAAGCTCCTCGCTATGCAGAGCCAGCGCTGGCGCTGAGTGGTGCGGCTGATCGTTACGATCATCGCGAAGATACTGACTACTACAGCCATGCGGGTGCGCTGTTCCGTCTGATGAGTGATGAGCAGAAAGCCCTGCTGGTCAACAACATCGCCGGTGCCATGGCCGGGGTTTCCAGCGACGTGATTGATCGTCAATTGCAGCATTTCTTCAGGGCCGACCCGGCGTACGGAGAAGCAATCGCAACGGCGTTGGGCGTACAGCTTAACGAAGTCTAAACGAGAAGCAGAACCGCCCTCATTAGGGCGGTTTTTGCGTTATTTAAACCACTTTTCTCAGAATATCTTCGCTTTTATAGCGCGAGCAGAGTGACCAAACAGTCTGCTTGGTTCAAACTACAGACTTTCAAGCAGGGAGATGTAGGGCGATGCAAGGCCACCCAGACGTAATCGATTACCTCAACACGTTGCTGACCGGCGAACTGGCGGCGCGTGATCAATATTTCGTCCACTCGCGGATGTATGAGGACTGGGGTTTCACCAAGCTCTACGAACGTATCAACCACGAGATGGAAGAAGAGGCCGGGCACGCTGATGCCCTGATGCGCCGAATTCTGATGCTCGAAGGTACGCCACGCATGCGTCCGGACGACCTTGATGTCGGCACTTCTGTGCCGGACATGCTCGCCGCTGACCTGCGGCTGGAATACAAGGTCCGCGCCGCGCTCTGCAAAGGCATCAAGCTCTGCGAGCAGCACAAGGACTATGTCAGCCGCGAGATGTTGCGGGTTCAGTTGCATGACACCGAAGAAGACCACACCTACTGGCTCGAAAAGCAGATGGGTCTGATCAAGCTGATCGGTCTGGAAAATTACCTGCAATCGCACGCCTGATTGCACCGGGTACAAAAAAGCCCCTGTCACCGATGAGGTGACAGGGGCTTTTTCATGGGCCTGATTCAGGCTTTGTCGCGAGCCAGCAGCGGCTTGAGGTAGAAACCCGTGTGAGACTGCTTCATCTCGGACACTTCTTCCGGCGTACCGACGGCAATGATCTGGCCGCCCTTGGAACCGCCTTCCGGCCCCAGGTCCACCAACCAGTCGGCCGTCTTGATCACATCCAGATTGTGCTCGATCACCACCACGGTGTTGCCGTGGTCACGCAATCGATGCAATACGTCGAGTAGCTGCTGAATATCCGCGAAGTGCAGGCCAGTTGTCGGCTCATCGAGGATATACAGCGTCTTGCCGGTGTCGCGCTTGGACAATTCGCGGGACAGCTTCACCCGTTGGGCTTCACCACCCGACAGCGTGGTCGCTGACTGCCCGAGCTTGATGTACGACAGGCCGACATCCATCAGCGTCTGAAGCTTGCGCGCCAGGGCCGGCACCGCGTCGAAGAACACCCGCGCTTCCTCGATCGTCATCTCGAGGGTTTCGTGGATGCTCTTGCCCTTGTACTTGATCTCGAGGGTTTCGCGGTTGTAGCGCTTGCTCTTGCAGACGTCGCACGGGACATAGATGTCCGGCAGGAAGTGCATTTCTACCTTGATCAGACCATCGCCCTGGCAGGCCTCGCAGCGCCCACCCTTCACGTTGAAGGAGAAGCGTCCAGGGCCGTAACCGCGGGAGCGGGACTCCGGCACGCCAGCGAACAGTTCGCGAATCGGGGTGAACAACCCGGTGTAGGTCGCCGGGTTGGAGCGTGGCGTTCGACCGATCGGGCTCTGGTCGATGTCGACAACCTTATCCAGATGCTCCAGACCTTTGATGCTGTCGTGAGCTGCCGCTTCGAGCGTCGTCGCACCGTTCAATGCCGTAGCGCTAAGCGGGAACAGGGTGTTGTTGATCAGCGTCGACTTGCCCGAGCCGGATACGCCGGTTACACAGGTCAGCAGGCCGATCGGGATGTCCAGATCGACATCGCGCAAGTTGTTGCCACGGGCGCCCTTGAGGGACAGCGACAACTTCTTGTTACGCGGCGTGCGTTTGGCCGGGACTGCAATTTTAACCCGGCCCGACAAGTACTTTCCGGTCAACGAATCAGGATGAGCCATGACTTCGGCTGGCGTGCCTTCGGCGACAATGTGTCCGCCGTGTACACCTGCGCCCGGACCGATATCCACCACGTAGTCAGCCAGGCGAATCGCATCTTCGTCGTGCTCGACCACGATCACCGTGTTGCCGATGTCCCGCAGGTGCTTGAGCGTACCGAGCAGCCGATCGTTGTCCCGTTGGTGCAAACCAATCGACGGTTCGTCGAGGATGTACAGAACGCCCACCAGTCCGGCGCCGATCTGGCTGGCCAGACGGATACGCTGCGCTTCACCACCGGACAACGTGTCCGCACTGCGGTCCAGCGACAAATAGTCCAGGCCAACGTTGACCAGGAACTGTAGTCGCTCGCGAATTTCCTTGAGAATCTTGTCAGCAATTTCGCCACGGCGGCCGGTGAGTTTCAGCACGCCGAAATATTCACAGGCATCGCCAATCGGCAGATTGGTCACCGCCGGCAGCGTCTTCTCGCCAACCCACACATGCCGCGCCTCACGACGCAGGCGAGTACCACGGCAATCCGGGCAAGGCTGGGTGCTGAGGAACTTGGCCAGCTCTTCACGCACCGAGGCGGACTCGGTTTCGCGGTAGCGACGGTCCAGATTCGGCACGATGCCTTCGAACGGGTGCGAGCGTTTGACGATGTCGCCGCGGTCGTTCAGGTATTTGAAGTCGACGTTCTGCGAACCGCTGCCGTGCAGGATGAACTTCTGCTGATCGGCCGTCAGTTCGTTGAACGGCACTTCCAGGCTGAACTTGTAGTGTGAAGCCAACGAGCCGAGCATCTGGAAGTAATAGACGTTGCGCCGGTCCCAGCCACGAATCGCGCCTTCCGCGAGCGTCAGTTCGCCATTGACCAATCGCTTGATGTCGAAGAACTGCTTAACACCCAGGCCATCACACGTCGGGCAAGCGCCGGCCGGGTTGTTGAAGGAGAACAGCTTGGGTTCCAGTTCGCTGATGGCATGCCCGCAGATCGGGCAGGCGAAGCGTGCGGAGAAGATGATTTCCTCGCCGGGCTCGTCGTCCATCGGCGCGACCAGGGCGATGCCGTCTGCCAGCTTCAGCGCAGTCTCGAACGACTCGGCCAAACGCTGTTGCAGGTCGGCGCGTACCTTGAAGCGGTCGACCACCACATCGATCGAGTGCTTCTTCTGCTTGTCCAGCTTCGGCAATTCGTCCAGCTCGCAGAGCCGTCCGTTGACCCGGGCCCGCACAAAGCCTTGGGCGCGCAGTTCTTCGAAGACCGAAAGGTGTTCGCCTTTACGCTCGCGGATCACCGGGGCCAGCAGCATCAGCTTGCTGCCCTCCGGCTGGGCGAGGACCAGGTCGACCATCTGGCTGACGGTCTGGGCTTCCAGCGGAATGTCGTGATCCGGGCAACGCGGGATACCCACGCGAGCGTAAAGCAGGCGCAGGTAATCGTAGATTTCGGTGATGGTGCCGACCGTCGAGCGCGGGTTGTGCGAGGTCGATTTCTGCTCGATGGAAATGGCTGGCGACAAACCTTCGATGGTGTCGACGTCAGGCTTTTCCATCATCGACAAAAATTGCCGCGCGTAGGCCGACAGCGATTCGACGTAGCGGCGCTGGCCTTCGGCGTACAGCGTGTCGAATGCCAGGGATGATTTTCCGGAGCCGGACAGGCCGGTGATGACGATCAGTTTGTCCCTGGGCAGGGTCAGGTCGATGTTCTTCAGGTTGTGGGTTCGGGCCCCACGAATCAGGATCTTGTCCAAAGTGGCCTCGCTCGGCGGGCGTCGAAAACGTAGGAGTATACGGCCAAATACTGGATGGATGCACACTATCGAATGAGCGGGTTACAGGCTTACATGAAGAGTCTGTCAGCAGAGCGCGTCAAAGCGTCGCGATATACCCCGTCAATCGATGGGACTGGTAGAATCGCCGCCGGTTCACATGAGGTTTTTCCATGCACGATCCCCACAGCGAACGCATGAGTGGCAGCGAGACCCGCGCAGCAAGCGGTCTGGCCCTGGTGTTCGCCTTCCGTATGCTTGGCATGTTCATGGTGTTGCCGGTACTGGCGACCTATGGGATGGATCTGGCAGGAGCGACCCCGGCCCTTATCGGGCTGGCGATTGGCGCTTACGGCCTGACCCAGGCGATCTTTCAAATTCCCTTCGGCTTTATTTCCGACCGCATCGGTCGTCGCCCGGTGATTTACCTGGGGCTGATCGTCTTCGCCCTCGGTAGCGTGCTGGCGGCCAATGCCGACTCGATCTGGGGCGTGATCGCCGGACGAATCCTGCAAGGCGCCGGAGCGATTTCCGCGGCAGTGATGGCGTTGCTGTCAGACCTGACCCGCGAACAGCATCGGACCAAGGCCATGGCCATGATCGGTATGACGATCGGTCTGTCGTTCGCTGTCGCCATGGTTGTAGGACCGTTGCTGACCCGCGCCTTTGGCCTGTCCGGGTTGTTCCTCGCCACGGGCGGCATGGCGCTGTTCGGCATCGTGATCGTGATGTTCATGGTGCCGCGCTCAACCGGGCCGTTGCAGCACCGTGAATCCGGCGTTGCGCGCCAGGCGCTGATACCGACGCTCAAGCATCCAGACCTGCTGCGTCTGGACCTGGGCATTTTTGTGTTGCACGCGATGTTGATGTCGAGCTTCGTTGCATTGCCTTTGGCGCTGGTCGAAAAAGCCGGTTTGCCTAAAGAGCAGCACTGGTGGGTCTACCTCACTGCGCTGCTGATTTCCTTCTTCGCCATGATCCCGTTCATTATCTACGGCGAGAAGAAACGCAAAATGAAACGAGTTTTATTGGGCGCGGTGCTGACGCTGATGCTCACTGAGCTATTCTTCTGGCAGTTCGGCGATAGCTTGCGGGCTCTGGTGATCGGGACGGTGGTGTTCTTCACTGCGTTCAATCTGCTGGAAGCTTCGTTGCCATCGCTGATCAGCAAGGTTTCACCAGCAGGCGGCAAAGGCACGGCGATGGGGGTTTATTCCACCAGTCAGTTCCTCGGTTCGGCACTGGGCGGGATCCTCGGCGGCTGGTTGTTCCAGCATGGCGGTCTGTCGGTTGTATTCCTTGGATGCGCCGGCCTGGCTGCCCTCTGGCTGGCCTTTGCTGTTACCATGCGCGAACCACCTTATGTCACGAGCCTGCGCTTGCCGTTGTCGCCCGAGGCGATCCGCGAAGCGGGTCTGGTTGAGCGCCTGAAGGCCGTCGTAGGGGTAACAGATGCGGTGATCGTTGCTGATGAAGCGGCGATTTACATCAAATTGGACACAGAACTATTGGATCGCACGACCCTTGAGCGCCTGGTGAACAACCCGGCCGAGGCAGCGTGCGTAGCCTAGGAGAACGTTATGGCCCGTGGGGTTAACAAAGTCATATTGGTCGGCACTTGCGGCCAGGATCCCGAAGTTCGCTACTTGCCTAACGGTAACGCCGTGACCAACCTGAGTCTGGCGACCAGCGAACAGTGGACCGACAAGCAAACCGGTCAGAAGGTCGAGAAGACCGAATGGCACCGTGTGTCGATGTTCGGCAAAGTTGCCGAGATCGCCGGCGAGTACCTGCGTAAAGGTTCGCAGGTCTACATCGAAGGCAAGCTGCAGACCCGCGAGTGGGAAAAAGACGGTATCAAGCGTTACACCACCGAAATCGTGGTCGACATGCAAGGCACCATGCAACTGCTCGGCGGCCGTCCACAACAGGGCGACCAACAAGGCGGGGGCAATAACTACCAGCAGTCCGCCCCGGCCCCACGCCAGCAGGCTCCGCGTCCGCAGCAGTCGGCTCCGCAACAGTCGCGTCAGGCTCCGCCTCCACAGCAAGCCGCTCCACAGCCGGCTCCTGATTTCGACAGCTTTGATGACGATATCCCGTTCTAAAAAGCAGCGATCCAGTCAGTAAAAAAAAGCGAAGCCATCAGGCTTCGCTTTTTTTGTGGGCGCCGTTAACTGGATAGCGTCGTCACGTTGGTCCGCGCGGTATGCAGTTTTTTGTAGCTCTCGATCAAGCGCAAGTGCCTGTCGAGCCCTTCCAGTTTGATGCTGGTCGGCGTCAAACCATGGAAGCGCACACGGCCTTCAACCGAGCCGATCACTGCATCCATTCGTTCGTTGCCAAACATCCGGCGGAAATTGGCCTCGTAGTCTTCCAGTTCCAGGTCTTCGTCCAGCTTCATCTCCAGCACCGCGTTGACGGCTTGGTAGAACAAGCCGCGCTCAACCGTGTTGTCGTTGTACTGCAGGAACATCTCCACTGCCTCTTTCGCCTCTTCAAATTGCTGCAAGGCGAGATAAATCAGCAGCTTCAACTCCAGGATCGTCAGCTGACCCCAGGCCGTATTGTCGTCAAATTCGATGCCGATCAGGGAGGTGATGTCGGTGTAGTCATCCAGCTCACTTTCCACCAGGCGCTCAACCAGCGCTTGCAGTTCGTCGTCGTCCAGGCGATGCAGGTTCAGGATGTCGTCGCGGAAGAACAGTGCTTTGTTGGTGTTGTCCCAGATCAGATCGTCTACCGGATAGATTTCCGAATAGTCCGGCACCAGGATGCGGCAGGCCGTCGCGCCGATATGCTCGTAGACCGCCATGTACACTTCTTTGCCCATGCCTTTGAGAATGCCGAACAAGGTCGCAGCTTCGTCGGTATTCGAGTTTTCACCTTGGCCGGAGAAGTCCCACTCCACGAATTCGTAATCGGACTTGGAGCTGAAGAAGCGCCACGACACCACGCCGCTGGAATCGATGAAGTGCTCGACGAAATTATTCGGCTCGGTCACCGCATGGCCTTCAAACGTCGGCTGGGGCAAGTCGTTGAGGCCTTCGAAGCTGCGGCCCTGGAGCAGTTCGGTCAGGCTGCGCTCCAGCGCCACTTCCAGGCTCGGGTGCGCGCCGAACGAGGCGAACACACCGCCGGTACGCGGGTTCATCAATGTGACGCACATCACCGGGAATTCACCACCCAGGGATGCATCCTTCACCAATACGGGGAACCCTTGCTCTTCCAGCGCCTGAATACCGGCCAGTATCCCGGGGTACTTCGCCAGCACATCGGCGGGCACATCCGGCAGTGCAAATTCACCTTCGATGATTTCGCGTTTTACCGCACGCTCGAAGATCTCCGACAGGCATTGCACCTGAGCTTCAGCCAGCGTGTTGCCGGCACTCATGCCGTTGCTCAGGAACAGGTTTTCAATCAGGTTGGACGGGAAATACACCACTTCGCCGTCCGACTGGCGCACGTATGGCAGCGAGCAGATGCCGCGCTCTTCATTGCCCGAGTTGGTGTCGATCAGGTGGGAGCCACGCAACTCGCCGTCGCGGTTGTAAATCTTCAGGCAGTACGCGTCGAGGATTTCGGTCGGCAGTTCATCTTTACGGCCAGGCTTGAACCAGCGTTCGTCCGGGTAATGCACAAACGGCGCGTTGGCGATCTCTTCGCCCCAGAACTGATCGTTGTAGAAGAAGTTGCAGTTGAGTCGCTCGATAAACTCGCCCAACGCCGACGCCAGCGCGCCTTCCTTGGTTGCGCCCTTGCCGTTGGTAAAACACATTGGCGAATGCGCATCGCGGATATGCAGCGACCACACGTTGGGAACGATATTGCGCCACGAGGCGATTTCAATCTTCATGCCCAGGTCCGCCAGAATGGCCGACATATTGGCGATGGTCTGCTCCAGCGGCAGATCCTTGCCCGCAATATAGGTGCTCGCCTCTGAGGCAGAAGCAGGCATCAGCAACGCTTGGGCATCGGCGTCGAGGTTTTCCACCTCTTCGATCACAAACTCAGGCCCGGCCTGGACCACTTTTTTCACGGTACAGCGGTCGATGGAACGCAGGATGCCCTGGCGGTCCTTATCGGAAATATCCGCCGGCAACTCGACCTGGATCTTGAAAATCTGGTTGTAGCGGTTTTCCGGATCAACAATGTTGTTCTGCGACAGGCGGATGTTTTCGGTGGGAATACTGCGAGTGTCGCAGTAGAGCTTCACGAAATACGCCGCACACAACGCCGACGAAGCCAGGAAGTAGTCGAACGGACCCGGTGCCGAGCCATCGCCCTTGTAGCGGATAGGTTGATCGGCCACCACCGTGAAGTCGTCGAACTTGGCTTCAAGTCGAAGGTTGTCGAGAAAGTTGACCTTGATTTCCATGGGGGATTACCAGAATAACGGCTAGACGATTTGGCCGCCATTATCCGGCTTTTCGGCCGTAAGTCTCAGAAAAAAGGCCAGTCACGTGCGCGCGTGACTGGCCTTCTTTGTTTCGGGCGCGTCGGATGCAAAAGCGTTGATCAGTGTTGCGCTGCCAGGAACTCGTCGGTGGACACTACGCTGGCATAGGCAAAACCCAGGGCCGACATGAAGGCGGCGTGAACGTGGGCGGCCGGAACGGTGAGGCCGTTGAACTCCAGGTCACGGGAGGCACAGGCGTCGTGAATGACGGTGACGGCGTAACCCATGTCGGCGGCTGCGCGGGTAATGCCGTCGACGCACATGTGGCTCATGCTGCCGACCACCACCAATTCCTTGATGCCTTGTTCGTCGAGGATCGATTTCAGTTGTGTTTCACGGAACGAGTTGACGAAGTGCTTGAGCACGACCGGCTCATCGGCGCGATTCAGGACTTTGGGGTGCAGCTTCGCGCCTTCCGAACCCGGGGTGAAGAAAGGGGCTTCGTCGGAGGTGAATTCGTGGCGGATGTGTACCACCGAATCCCCCGCATCGCGGAAGGCTTTGAGCAGACGAACGGCGTTGTCCGCGGCGGCATCGGCGCCGACCAGCGGCCACTTGCCTTGGGGGAAGTAGTCATTTTGGATATCGACTACGATGAGTGCTTGCTTGGCCATGACTGTTTCCTCGAAGTGCTTGTTGGTGTGGAATGAAGTATTGGGTCTGGCAGGCCTTCCGAGGATTGGCCGCACCGACAATAGAAGGGGGAAAACTGACAATGGACGCAGAAAGGCCAATCGCCGAGTTGGGCGTGCTGATCTATCCCGGTGCGCAGATGGCGGCGGTGCATGGATTGACCGACTTGTTCGGAGTGGCGAACCGGATTGCCGCCGAGCATCAGGCGGCGCAGTTGCCGTTGCTGCGGGTCAGCCATTGGCAGGTTGATGGCGAACAGACGCCCGAGCGGGTCTACGACAGTCATCCCGCTGCGGACGGTGCTTTGGTGGCGGTGTTGATCCCGCCGTCGATTGCCGGTTTTTCCGAAGGCCAGGCACCGCAGGCGCTGTTTCGCTGGCTGCGTCAGCAACACGCCAATGGCGCGACACTCGGCGGGGTTTGTGTGGGGTCGATTCTGTTGGCCGAGAGCGGCCTGCTCGACGGTCGCAGCGCCACCACCCACTGGACCTCGGCCAAAGCCTTCGCCGAGCGTTACCCGGCGATCAAGCTCAAGGTTGACACTCCCATCGTTGACGACGGCGACCTGATCACGACCGCCGGGCTGATGGCCTGGTCCGAACTGGGCTTGCGCCTGGTCAACCGCCTGCTGGGGCCAAGCATCGCCACCAGCACCGCGCGGTTTCTGGTGGTGGAACACAGCGACAGCGCGAGTGAATGCGGCAGCAATTTTTCACCGATTCTCAGCCATGGCGATGCCTCGATTCTCAAGGTCCAGCATTGGCTGCAGAGCACCGGAGCGACCGATGTGTCGGTAGCGACGATGGCCGAGCGGGCAGGGCTGGAAGAGCGCACGTTCCTGCGTCGATTTCGCGCGGCAACCGGGCTCAAACCCACTGAGTACTGCCAGCACCTGCGGGTCGGCAAGGCCCGGGAAATGCTGGAGTTCACCAACGGCACCATCGATCACATTGCCTGGACGGTGGGTTATCAGGACCCGAGTGCCTTCCGGGCGACGTTCAAGAAGATTACCGGGTTGGCGCCAAGTGATTACCGGACACGGTTTGGGGTTGGAGCGAGTCAGGGATGAGCGTCAGTCGTGCAAAATGCCAGAGTTGAAGCCCTTGTCGTGCAGAATCAAACAGGCAGGGTGCCATCATGTTTTTCGTAACGGGCTGATTTGAAAAACGTTTGTCTTTTGGCCCCCTTGGCCTGATCTCTGCACCCCTTCTACTACATTCATCAAGCGCAGATTGAGGGGGACGCATGACCCCGGCAAATCGCAAGAAACTGGTGGTCGCCCACTCCGTGCGCCCCGAGGCTCCGCTGCACGAAGTGGAAACCAATCGTGCGCTGGCCCGTTGGCTGGCGCAGATCCTGGGGCTTAAATACGGCGGCAGTTACGACCCCGAATTGCACAACGGGCGAGACCTGTATCTGTTGCCGACCCAGACGCTTGTGGGCGTCGCTGCCGCCCGGCAATTAGGCGTTAAAGGGCCGGAGGATTTGTGGGGCGGTTATGTCGACCATGATTTCATCTGCACCAAAGCCATCAGCCACGGATTGCGCAACAAAGATGCTCATGCACCGGAAGGCTGGTCACCGTTGTTTTCCGAACGCGTGCGCAGCGTGGTGCTCGACGGCCTCAGTGTTTTTTCCATGGACGATGCGCGTCCTGCGGCGGAGCATCTGCTCTACAGCGGCCCGATCCGCATCAAGCCGATTCATGCCTGCGCCGGACGCGGTCAGGAAGTGATCAAAAGCCTCGACCAGTTCGATGCCATCCTCGCCAGACCCGAGGCCAAAGCGCTGTTCACCGAAGGTGTGGTGCTGGAACAGGACCTGGACCAGGTGATCACCCACAGCGTCGGTCAGAGTTTTATCGGCGACACGGTGCTGAGTTATTGCGGTGATCAGTACTTGACCGAAGACGGTCAGGGCGAGCAGGTTTATGGAGGGTCCAACCTGCTGGTCGTGCGGGGTCATTACGACGATTTGCTCGAACTGGAAATACCGGACGATGTGCAGCTGGCGATCCGTCAGGCGCAAGTGTTCGACCGTGCCGCGGATGAGGCTTATCCCGGTTTCTACGCCTCACGGCGCAACTACGACATCGCCCAAGGCGTGGACAGTAACGGCAAAAAGCGCAGCGGCGTGCTCGAACAATCCTGGCGGATGGGCGGTGCCAGCAGCGCTGAAGTTGCCGCGTTGCAGAGCTTCGTCAACGACCCCGGGATGCGCGCGATTCGCGTGTCGTCGGTCGAGACCTACATCGACCAGCCGTTGCCGGCGGACGCCATCGAGGTGTATCGCGGGCCGGCGCAAAACAGTGACTTTCTCCTCAAGTACGTAACGGTTAAATCCTATGACGGCTAGAAGCGAAACCATTCAAATCGACATCGACGATGAACAGATGGTCGGGACCTTTCTCAGTCCCAAATCGAAAGTCCCCGGCGTGCTCTTTGTGCACGGTTGGGGCGGCAGTCAGGAGCGGGACCTGGAGCGGGCCAAAGGTATCGCCGGTTTGGGGTGCGTGTGCCTGACGTTCGACTTGCGCGGACACACCGGCGGGGCCGGTATTGCGCTAAGTCGAGTCACACGCGAAGACAACCTGCGCGACCTGCTGGCGGCGTATGACCGCTTGCTCGCACACCCGGCGCTCGATACATCGGCGATTGCCGTGGTCGGCACCAGTTATGGCGGTTACCTGGCCTCGATCCTGACCTCGTTGCGCCCGGTGCGCTGGTTGGCGCTGCGGGTGCCGGCGCTGTATCGCGATGATCAATGGCACACGCCCAAACGTGACCTGGACAAGCTCGATTTACGCGATTACCGCAGCACGTTAGTCCGCGCCGACAGCAATCGTGCGCTGCATGCCTGTTCGCAGTTCACTGGGGATGTGCTGCTGGTCGAATCAGAGACCGACGACTATGTGCCCCACGCGACGATCATGAGCTACCGCGCAGCCTGTCAGCAGACCCACTCGCTGACCCACCGGATTATCGACGGCGCCGATCACGCCTTGAGCGAACCTGTTTCGCAACAGGCATACACCTCGATTCTGGTGAGCTGGATCACCGAGATGGTGGTGGGCGAGCGGTTGAGCATTATTCAGTCATCGTGAAAACGTCGCAGCCTTCTAATCTCGGGGATTTTTCGAGATCCGCAACGACTTGGCCTTGGCTTCCACGATCAGGTACATCACCAAGGTAATCAGTAGCGGCAAGATGAAATAAATCGCCCGATACGCCAGCAATCCGGCCACCAGGCTGCCTCGGGACACTTCATGTTGCAGCAGCGCCACGAATACGGCTTCCAGCACGCCAAGCCCTGCGGGGATGTGCGTGATGACGCCGGCAATCGCGCTGATCAGCAACACCCCGAGCACCAGCGGGTAATCCAGCTTGCTCGGCAGCAAGGTGAAAATCACCGCCGCCATCAGCGCCCAGTTCAGCGCCCCGAGGGCCAGTTGCAGCACCGCCATGCGCAGGGACGGCAGGTTGATTTCCACCCCACGTATCGCCCACTCCCGCCGCTTGGAAAACTGACACGCTGCCAGGTACCCCGCGCTCACCAGCAGCAGCAACACGCCCACGCCTTGCAGCGCATCGCTGCTCAGCTTCCAGCCTGGCGGCATTCGCACCAGGCCGCTGCTGAATACTGCACCGGCAATCACCATGTAACCGAACCAGTTTGTCGCGAGGCTCAGCCCGAGAATTTTCGCGATGTTGCCCTTGCTCACCCCGAGTCGCGAATACAGCCGATAACGCATGGCAATACCGCCGACCCAGGCACTCAGGTTGAGGTTGAAGGCGTAGCTGATAATCCCCACCGGCAGGATCTGCTTCCACGTCAGGTCCTGGCGAATGTAGGTACGGCCGATCAGGTCGAAGCAGGCGTAGACCAGAAAACTCAGCACGGTCAGACCGGACGCGATGATCAGCGTGCGCACCTTGAAATCGGCGAGGTTGTCGAACACTTCATCCCATTCGAGGCGCTGGGCAAGCATCGTGAACAGCACGATCAGCGCCAGGAAAAACAGCATTGTCAGCGGCCGTTTCCAGCGGCTCCAGCGGGATTTGTCCGTTGTTTCGGCGTGGGTCGCCGGTTGTGTCTCAGAGTGGCTCATCAGGTGTCACTCCCGGCGGAATGGGTAAACGGTTTCAGGCGCGGTTTATGCGCCGGCAACCAACCGGCCCAGGCCGGGAAGTGCCGCAGAAAGTGAAACACCAGAAAGCCGACGGTCATGTGCCAGACCCGACCGCGCGGGGACTTTTCTGCGGACATGGCCTTGCAATGGTTGTTACTCAGGTCTTCGAGGCGCTCGAACAGGTCGCGGTTGAAGGTGCGATCGCGGATCAACACATTGGCTTCCAGGTTCATCGACAGACTCAAAGGGTCGAGGTTGCTGGAGCCGACGGTGCTCCAGTCCTCATCCACCAGCGCGACTTTGCCGTGCAGTGGACGCTCGCAATATTCGTGAATCTGCACACCGGATTTGAGCAGGTAGTCATAGGTCATGCGCGCGGCGAGTTTGGCCACCAGCATGTCGGGCTGACCTTGCAGGATCAGTCGCACATCGACGCCACGGCGCGCCGCGTTACGGATCTCGCGCAGCAGGCGATAGCCCGGAAAGAAGTAGGCATTGGCGATCACTACCCGGCGCTGGGCACTGCGCAGCACCTGCCGGTAAACCTCTTCGATGTCGGTCGGATGCTCGCCGTTGTCGCGGTACACCAGGCGAACCTGGCCGTCATGATCGGTGAACGCCAGTTCCGAGCGCCGTTGCCTGCGTCGTTGCCACCAATATTTGGCGTGAGCCGGGCGACCGCATTGCAGCAAGGCGAAGTGATGGATGTCGGCCACCGCCGGGCCTTGCACTTCAACGGAATAATCCTGCTTGGCCTCAGGGCCGAAGTCAGCCAGATGGTCGGCAGAAAAGTTGATGCCGCCGATGAACGCGATCGTGCCGTCGACCACTACAATCTTGCGGTGCAGGCGGCGGAACCAGTTGGTGCGGATCCCCAGACGTTTGGGCGCCGGGTCGAAAATCTGAATGCGCACGCCGGCCTCGCTCAGGGCGGCGAGGTATCCCGTGCTCAGTTCACCGCAGCCAAAGCCATCGAGATTGGCGGTAATCCGCACGCCGCGTTGAGCGGCGGCGATCAGGACTTCTTGCAGCTCATCACCGACCTTGTCCTCAAACACAATGAAGGTTTCCAGCAGGATTTCAGTCTTCGCCTGACGCATGGCCTCGAACACCCGAGGGAAATACGCTTCGCCGTTTTCCAGCAGCTCTACGCGGTTGTTGCCTTGCCAGCCATATTCGACGTCGACCACGCCCGGTTCACGGATCGGCGGGGTTGTGGATAAGTGCTCCACGTTGGTTTTATCCATCGATGAGCTGCTCATAGCTCGATCTCCACCGACAGCGGTACGTGGTCGGAAAGGTGTGACCAGGGCCGCGCGGCCAGCACTTGTGGTTGGCTGGCCTTGAGGTTGCGCACGTAGATGCGGTCAAGGCGCAACGCTGGCAAACGCGCTGGAAAACTGCGCGCCGGTTTGCCGTGGAGTTCGGCGAAAACCTCCCGCAAACCGCAGGGGTTGAGCAGTGCATCGGCGCGCTGGCGCCAGTCGTTGAAGTCACCGGCAACGATCACCGGGGCATCGCTGGGCAGTTCTTCGAGGCGCTGGGCCAGCAACTTGAGTTGTTCGGTCCGGTGGGTTTCGTGAAGGCCTAGATGCACACAAATGGCATGCACTTCCTGGCCGTCACCGGGCAGGCGCAGCACGCAATGCAGGATGCCGCGGTTCTCGTGACCGCTGATGGAAACGTCGAGGTTGTCGTGGCGAATGATCTGGAATTTCGACAGCAACGCATTGCCGTGATCGCCCGCCGGATAAACCGCGTTACGCCCATAGGCGAACTGCGGCCACAGCGTGTCGGCGAGGAATTCGTATTGCGGCATCGCCGGCCAATTGCTGTAGCGCTGGGGGTGATGCTCGTGGGTGCCGTGGACTTCCTGCAAAAACACCACGTCGGCGGACACACTGCGCACCGCTTCGCGCAGTTCCGGCAGGATGAAACGCCGGTTGAGCGCGGTGAACCCCTTGTGCGTGTTGACCGTCAGCACGGTGAAGCGGTGCACGGAGGTGATGATGGGTTGCTGTTCGTCGGTGGTGCCGATCGGTTCGGAAATGCTCATGGCAGCACTCCTTCGGGGGCCAGTTCACCGGGACGGGTGGCGAGGTCTTTATCCAGATGAAAGCGCTCCAGCAAGCGACGGGCATCGAAGGGCGCGCGGACTTTGATGTCGTTGTCGAAGTAGCAAAACACCTCACGGGACTTGCGCGCCTTGGGCTTTTGCCGGGGGGCGATCAGGTGTGGGTCGGGCGGTTGCTGGCCGTGGTACCAGGCTTCGATCCGGTCACCCCAGCGTTTCAGTGCCTCGGGGGTGTAACCGCTGGCATAGAGCTCTTCGGCACCGTGCAGGCGCAGGTAAACGAAGTCGCTGGTGAGGTCTTCGCGGTACGGCCATTTACCGGCGGTGTCGGCGATAACCAGCGCGGCATTGTGGCGTTTGAGCAGGCGGATGAAGGCGGGGTCGACGAAACTCTCGTTTCTGATTTCTACGGCATGGCGCAAAGGCTTTTTTCCGTAGGCGTGCAGGCTGGCGTGACCGTTCACGTGCGAATCATGCTGGTGGGCGAGGGCGGCGGCCTCTTCGGTGTTGTGCGGCAACTGCTCCAGAAAAGTCTCGAACAGCTCGGCATCGAATTTGAAGTTGGGCGGAAATTGCCAGAGGATCGGGCCGAGTTTTTCTTTGAGTTCCAGCACCCCGGACGCAAAGAAATTCGCCAGGGGTTTATGGACGTCCCGCAGTCGTCTGATGTGGGTGATGAAACGCGGGGCTTTGACGCTGAAAACGAAGCCCCTCGGGGTTTCGGCGTACCACTGGGCATAACGTTCGGGCCGTTGCAGGGCGTAAAACGATCCATTGATTTCGATGCTGTTGACCGCCCGTGAGGCGAATTGCAATTCGCGCTTGTGGGTCAGCCCCTTTGGGTAGAAATCCCCCCGCCAGGGCGTGTAGCGCCAGCCTGAAATACCGATATGGATCGCCGCCATGTCGCCTCCCGTCTAATGCTTCTCGGACTGCCCCTGTCTTTTGATGACTGCGGGGCGAGCGAGAAAGTTTCGACGGGACTACGGACGGTAAAGCAAAGGTCGCAGCCTATTTATCAGTGACCGGCGACGATGCGGGTCGAGCCTTCAGCAGGTTCGGCATACACCGGACCCAACCGGTCAAGACGCCCGCTCCACGCGGTCAGCGCCAACGCGACAAGCACCACCAGGCCACCAATCCACGCGGTGTGAATCAGGCCCATATGGGCAACGATCAAGCCACCGCCCCACGCGCCACCGGCAATGCCGAGGTTGAACGCGGCGATGTTCAGGCCCGACGCCACGTCCACCGCATGCGGGGTGTGATGTTCGGCCTGACGCACCACGTAAACCTGTAGGCCCGGCACGTTGCCGAACGCAACCGCACCCCAGAGCAGCACGGTGGCCAGGGCCAGCCATGGGTTGCCGGCGGTAAAGGTCAGTACGAACAACACCGCAGCGAGCAAAGCGAAGATGATTTTCAGGGCGCTGATCGGGCCGCGTTTATCCGCCAGTTTGCCGCCCCAAATGTTACCGACGGCCACCGAGATGCCGTAGACCAGCAACACCAGGCTGACGGTGCTGGCGCTGAAGCCGGAAATGTCCTGGAGAATCGGTGCCAGGAAGGTGAACGCGATGAACGAGCCGCCGTAACCGACCGCGGTCATGGCGTACACCAGCAGCAGACGGGGCTGCTTGAGCACCTGCAATTGCTGCAACAGTGAAGCCGGTTTGCTGTGGGCAATGTTTTTCGGCACGTAAAGCAGGCTGCCGATGAACGCGATCACGCCCAGTGCAGACACCGCGAGGAAGGTTTCACGCCAGCCGAAATGCTGACCAATGAACGTCCCCAGTGGCACGCCGGTAACCAGTGCCACCGTCAGGCCGGTGAACATGATGGCAATCGCGCTGGCGGCTTTTTCCTTCGGCACGAGGCTGGTGGCGATGGTCGAACCAATCGAGAAGAACACCCCGTGGGCCAGGCCGGTGACGATCCGCGCAATGACCAGCGACTCGTAACTCGGCGCTTTCCAGGCCAGCAGGTTGCCGAGGGTGAACAGCACCATCAGCGACAACAGCAGCATTTTGCGCGGGACTTTGCCGGTGAGGGCGGTCAGCACCGGGGCGCCGATGGCAACGCCCAATGCGTAGAGGCTGACCAGCAGGCCGGCGGACGGCAGGCTGACGCCGAGGTCGGCGCCGATGGTGGGTAACAGGCCAACGATGACGAACTCGGTCGTCCCGATGGCGAAGGCGCTGAGGGTCAGCGCGAGCAAGGCAATGGGCATGGCTGCAACTCCGGTGGATTGATTGATGGAGCGCAGTGTCGGGGTTTGGGTTATGTAGAAAAATACAGGGATGGACATTTGATATTTGCTTTGTGCGCAAAGATCAAAAGCGCCCCCCTCACCCCAGCCCTCTCCCCCCAAGGGGGGCGAGGGGGAAAGGGAGCAGATTTGTGTTGTTTTCAAAACCTGAGTTCGACTCGATGTTTCAGGTCGACGTAGCTCCAAGAACACCTCGGTAGGCTCCCTCTCCCTTAGGGAGAGGGCTGGGGTGAGGGGTGGCCCTTGATTTCACCCAATAACCGAACTTGCCTACACTTTCCCGATCAGTTCCTTACAGACCCATTTGCAGGAGCGCCGCGTTTGTTCAAGTTCAAGACCGCGATACTACTGGGGGCGTTGCTGATTCTGGGCAGCAACGAGCTGGAGGCTGCCGCACTACCGGGTGTGCCGGCGGCGGCCACCGCCACGACACCGCTGGCCCACCCCGAACCGCTGGTACAGGGTGGTTTGCTGGGTGCCATCAGTTCGAGCATTGAGGAAGTCCAGGGAAAACTCGATCTCAACGAGGACCTGCTGGACGCCTGGCGTCTGCGTGCAGACCGGGCAGCGGTTGAGGTGGATCAACTGGTCAATCATCGGTCGTCCCGCTCGAGCTGGAGCGTGGCGGGGGATTTCCTGCTGTTGTCCGGTGTGTGGATTGGCGTCTTTGCACTGCTCTGGCTGCTGGGAGGGTTGCTCACCAAACGCCTGTGTCAGAACCGCCTGCTGCTCACTCGCGAGCGCGGTCAGGCTTTACTGGGTTATGTGTTGCCCTACACGATTCCGGCGCTGATCAGCCTGCCACTGACGCTGTATGTCAGCCATTTCTTGCAAGTGTCCGCCGGCCGGGCGCTGGCATTGTGTTTCGCCTATGCCACCAGCAGCGGCATTTTTGCCGCGTCGTTGCTGTTGTCGCTGGTGGTGGTGTTCAACGCCGGCCACAAGCGCAGGGCGGTGCAGATTATTCGTCAGTGCAGCCCACGACCGCTCTTTGTCATCGGCTTCCTCGTGGCCCTGAGCGACGCCTTGACCAGTCCGCAGATCGCCCGCCTGCTCGGCGGTAATCTCACCAGCAGTATCGCGGTGTTCACCGGGATGGCGGCTTCGATCGCCTTCGGCCTTCTGGTGTTCAAAATGCGCCGTCCAGTCGCCCATCTGATCCGCATTTTGCCGTTGGCCCAGCGCCTCAGTCAGCCGGCCTTGCGTGAAATGCTGCGGATCTTTTCCGGGCTCTGGTACTGGCCGATTCTGTTGATGGTGCTGGTGTCGGTGATCAACCTGATCGGCATCGGCGATGACAACCAGAAAGTACTGCGCTGTGCGTTGTTTACTACGGTGTTGCTGATTGCGACGGTGTTTCTCAGCACGTCGCTGCATCACCTGTTCAAGTCGCGCAGTGAGTTGTCCGTGCGCCGCAGCAGTGCCTACAAAGAACGCTTTCTCAGCCTTTCGCACGCGTTGCTGCGCATCGCCCTGGCGATTGTGTTCATCGATGTCCTGGGGCGCATCTGGGGCGTGTCGTTGTTCGAGTTTGCAGTGAGCAATTCGGTCGGCCGGGCGATCAGCGATTCCCTGAGCCGTATCGGTTTGATTTTCCTGGTGACCTGGATGGTCTGGGTGGTGTTGGACACGGCGATTCAGGAAGCCCTGAAACCACCCGTCAGCAAACGCTCGGCGCGCCAGCCCAGTACCCGGATCAAAACCATCCTGCCGCTGCTGCGCAACGCGATCAAAATCATCCTGGTGGTGATCTGCGCGATCACCACCATGGCTAATCTGGGGATCAACGTTGCACCTTTTCTGGCCGGTGCCGGTGTCGTGGGGCTGGCCATCGGTTTCGGTTCCCAGCAACTGGTGCAGGACGTGATCACCGGGTTGTTCATCATCATCGAAGACACATTGTCGATTGGCGATTGGGTGGTGCTCGACTCTGGCCACGCCGGCACCGTCGAAGGCTTGACCATCCGCACCTTGCGCCTGCGCGACGGCAAGGGGTTTGTGCACTCGGTGCCGTTCGGTCAGATCAAGGCCGTGACCAATCAATCACGGCAATTCGCCTATGCATTTTTCTCGGTGCAGTTCACCTACGACACCGATGTCGACAAGGCTATCGAGTTGATCCGCGAGGCCGGGGATTCCATCCGCGACGATGCGTTCCT
Source organism: Pseudomonas silensiensis (assembly GCF_050434865.1). Lineage (NCBI taxonomy): Bacteria > Pseudomonadati > Pseudomonadota > Gammaproteobacteria > Pseudomonadales > Pseudomonadaceae > Pseudomonas > Pseudomonas silensiensis. The sequence continues at coordinate 43,470 of NZ_JBNDJH010000030.1, read as the reverse complement.
CAAGTACAACCTGCAAGGGCCGCTGGATGTCTTTGGTGTCGACAAGATGGACCTCAACGGCGTGGTGCTGACGGCACAGTTCCGCACTGTGTCGGGTGGGCAATATGCGGTGAGTCGCGCATTCAACCAGCGTTTGAAAAAGCTTGTGGATAACAGCCCGTGGGTGCATTTCGCGCAAACTTATCCACAGCAGGTGTTGATGCCCAGACAGGCTGTTGAGTCGCCGCAAAGCAATGAGCTTGCATCGGAGCATTCATCGGTGTTCCTGCCGGATCAGCCGAGAACGCAGTAAACACGCGGATACCTGTGGCGTCTGGTTATCGGTGTTGGATCAGTTTGCTACGGACATCAGTACTGGCCTGCTGATCCAGCACCAGCCAGAAAATCTGCTTGCCGGCGATCTCGGCGGCGGCCGGAAGACCATCGCGATACACCAATCGATTGCTCGCCAGCGCCGGTACTTTTGCACCCGGTAAAAGCGTCCCGGCGAGGTTCAGCGGATCAACCCCGCACACGGCAATCAAACTCCCGTCATGCGGCCGTCGCCGCACCTCGCGCAGCAACGGTATGGCCTCGGGCAATGCAAACTGCTCACCGGCCAAGCCACTGACAAACCGCCCGCCGCGAATCTCGCCGCGCGCTTCCAGCCGATGGAAAGTGCGCAGCAATTCCCGCCAGCTCGGCAACCAATCCGCTTCACGTTCCAGCAAGCGCCAGAACACCACGCCGTAGCGTCGCAGCAAGGTCATGGCGATATGTTCAAGGGTGTCGGTCGGCGTCGGTGCCGGACGTTTGTTATCCACAAGCGGAGCTTGCGCGCCGCGTCGCAGCAAGGCCCAGCGCCCGGCATCGTCCATCCCGCCAACAAACGCTCCGCGCCCGCGTCGGCTGCTGCGATTCTGGCGTTTGCTGGCCGGGGTGATCAGCGCCCGCAGACCGGCGAAACTGTCGGCGTTCACCAGCCCGGCGCCGACCAATTCCTGCAAGGCGATTTCCAGCTCCGAGCGCAGCAGGTGGGCTTCGTGAGTCAGCTCATCGAAAAACAACGCACCGTGTTGGCTCAGGGCTTCGTAGACTTTTTGCGTCTTGGGCGACAGTTCGTTGACCGGCGTCTGCTCGGTCAACCCGCTCCACAACCCGACCTGACTGCGCGGCAGCAGCAGAATCGGCGTGCTGCGCAGCGCCGTGCTGGCGCTCTTGTTGCGTGCGGTCAGGCGAGTCCAGACCAGTTTGCCGCTGCGACACAGGTCATCCAGCCAACTCGCCGAATAGTCTTTTATTCGCGCCGGCAAAATATCGCTGTCCCAGGCTGAAGCGGCGGCGGGGTAGCCTTCGAACTGACCGACTATCGCGGGCAACACCGCGCTGCCCTGACCCTGGGTCGCGGTGGACAGATGTTGCCAGTCGAACAGGAAACGCATGAAATCCTGCAACGCCACGGGCTCGATTTCCCGCCGCAGACGCTTGACGGTGTAGCGGTGAATCCGCGCCAGCAAATGCCGTTCGCACCATTCTTCCTCAGCCGTGCCGGGCGTGAATTGGCCGCGCAGCACATAGCCTTCGCGCTCCAGTTGCGCCAACGCCTGGGTGACTTGAGTCGCCGGTAAACCGAGCGGTTCGGCAATCGTGTTCAGCGGCAACGGACCGAACGCGCTGAGCCGCGCACGAATCACTTCCAGCACCGCTTCGTCCGCCGTCCAGACTTCATCGAACCCGGGCAAAGCCTCCAACGGTGGCTGCAAAATCGCTTGTGGATAAATCGAGTTCAGGCAAGTCAGCCGCTCCAGCGCCAACCACAGCGCTTGGCCGACATCGACTTGCAAGCGGCTGGCGCGACCGCTGTCGGCCAGGGCCTTCAGCCAATCGAGCCAGTCGGGATGGGCCTGGGCTTCGGCGTCGGTGATGCACGCGAGGCTCATCAACGCTTCATGCATTTCATCGACGCCAGTCGGCGTTGGCCAGGCTTCCTCGCGCACGGCTTGAATCGCGTCCGCATCCAGCGCACCGAGGTCGTCGGTGGACTGCGGATCGCTCCAGCGGCGGTTGAGTACCGCTTGAGTGCGGCGCTCTTCCAGCGGTGCATCGTCGAGAAAAGTGTAGGGGCGGGCGCTGAGAATTTCCGCTGCCAGCGGCGAGGGCGCCGGCAGGTCGCGGCTGATCAGGCGGATGTCGCCACGTTCCATGCGCCGCAACAACGCCAGCCAGCCTTCGCTGTCCATGGCCTCGTGCAGGCAATCGTCGAGGGTTTGTTCCACCAGTGGATGGTCGGGAATTTCCCGTTCGCCGGCGAGGTTTTCCACGCACGCAATCTGATCGGGAAATACGCTGGCGATCAGGTCTTCGCTTTTCATCCGCTGGATCTGCGGCGGGACTTTGCGTCCGCCACTGTAGCGCGGCAGCGCCAGAGCGACCCCGGCATTCCAGCGCCAACGCACGCCGAACAGCGGCGCATCGAGCACGGCTTGAATCAGGGTGTGCTCGGCGCTGTTGCTGTGCAAATAGCGCCAGACATCATCGAGTTCGAAACTGTGGCTGGTGGACAGCGACAGGACGATGGCGTCTTCGCTGGCGGCGGCCTGCAATTCAAAATTGAAGGTGCGGCAGAAACGCTTGCGCAGAGCCAGGCCCCAGGCACGGTTGATGCGGCTGCCGAACGGCGTGTGGATGATCAATTGCGTGCCGCCGGACTCGTCGAAAAACCGCTCCATCATCAGCGTGTCTTGTGACGGCAGGGCGCCGAGGGTCAGGCGCGCACGGGCCAGGTAATCGACCAATTGTTCGGCACTGGCCAGGTTCAGGCCGAGGGTGTCGGTCAGCCAGTCGGTCGCGGGCTGCAAGTGACCGGGTGTAGCGCCGAGCAGCTCATCGAGTTGCGCTTGCAGGCGGGCCACGGCGAACGACAGTTCAGCGCTGCGCCCCGGCGCTTCGCCGAGCCAGAATGGAATGGTCGGCGGTTGGCCCTGGGCATCTTCGACCCGGACCTTGCCGGTTTCGACCCGCAGAATACGGTAGGAGGTGTTGCCCAATTGGAAGACATCCCCGGCGATGCTTTCCACCGCAAAGTCTTCGTTGACGCTGCCGATGTTCAGCCCTTGGGGTTCGAGTAAAACGCTGTAGTCGGCGTTGTCCGGGATCGTCCCGCCGCTGGTCACGGCCGTCAGCTTGGCGCCCCGGCGACCGCGCAGGGTGCGGGTCACCGCGTCGCGGTGCAGGTAAGCGCTGCGGATGCCCAGGCGACCGTTGTAGCCTTCGGCGAGCATCTGCAACAGCGCTTGATAGTGTTTTTCGTCGAGTTCGCTGTACGGCGAGGCGTTGCGGAACATCTCCAGCAACGCCTGCTCCTGCCATTCCTGGCAACTGACCTCGGCGATGATTTGTTGCGCGAGTACATCCAGCGGTGCCTTGGGGATCAGCAGCGTGTCGAGTTCGCCGCGACGCACACAGTCGAGCAGGGCGGCGCATTCGATCAGATCGTCGCGGGTGGTGGCGAACAAACGGCCCTTGGGCGTGCCACCCACCTGGTGCCCGGAGCGGCCGACTCGTTGCAGAAACCCGGCAATCGAACGCGGCGAAGCAATCTGGCAGACCAGGTCGACATCGCCGATATCGATCCCCAGTTCCAGGGACGCCGTGGCGATCAGCACTTGCAGGTCGCCGCGCTTGAGCCGCTGTTCGGCGTCGAGACGAAACTCCTTGGCCAGACTGCCGTGGTGGGCGGCGACGGCTGCTTTGCCGAGACGCTCGCTCAAGTGACGGCTCAGGCGTTCGGCGAGGCGTCGGGTGTTGACGAAAATCAGGGTGGTGCGGTGTTCGCGGGCGAGGGCGGCGAGGCGGTCATAGACCAGTTCCCAGATGTCGTTGGCCATCACCGCCGACAAAGGCACGGGCGGTACTTCGATGTCCAGATCCCGCGGGCGGGCGTGGCCGATGTCGATGATTTCGCACGCGCGATCACGGCCAACCAGAAACTGCGAGACGGCTTCAATGGGTTTTTGCGTGGCAGACAGGCCAATCCGCATCAGCGGTTGCGGGCACAACGCTTGCAGCCGCTCGAGGCTCAAAGCGAGATGACTGCCGCGCTTGCTGGCGGCGATCGCGTGAATTTCGTCGACGATCACCGTGCGGGCAGTGCTGAGCATTTGTCGGCCGGAGTCGGAACCGAGCAGCACGTAAAGGGATTCCGGGGTGGTCACCAGAATGTGTGGTGCGGTCTTGCGCATCGCCGAGCGGTCTTTTTGCGGGGTATCGCCGGTGCGCACGGCGGTGTTGATCTGCAATTGCGGCAGGCCCATCGCGCGTAACTGCTCGGTGATGCCGGCCAGCGGGTCTTGCAGGTTGATCTGGATGTCGTTGGACAGGGCCTTGAGCGGCGAAACGTAGACCACCAGGGTTTCGTCCGGCAGATGACCGCCGTTGGCCATTGCGCGGTGGACCAGGTCGTCGATGACCGCGAGGAACGCGGTGAGGGTCTTGCCGGAGCCCGTGGGTGCGGCGACCAGGGTCGAACGGTGCTGGCGGATCAACGGCCACGCCCGGGCCTGGGCGGCGGTGACCGTCGGGAAGGTGCTGCTGAACCAGGCGCTGACGGCGGGGTGGAAGCCTGCCAGGGCGCTGTCCGTCGGGATTGGCAGATTCATGCAGCAATTTATGCGGGTGAGCCGGGGAAGTTGCAAGTACCGCTCAAGACCTTCGCTGGTCTCCAGGGCCCCTTCGCGGGCAAGCCCGCTCCCACAGGGATCTTCTGTGAATACAAAATTTGTGGACAACATAGAACTCTGTGGGAGCGGGCTTGCCCGCGATGAGGCCAGTAGCCGCGCCACAAATCCCCACGATCTACACTTTACGGATGACGGTTGCGCACTAAACCCGCAAAATGCAACGATTCCGGCAACTATCGACGGCATCGCCCGCGAGCGGTGTCGATAAAGCCATTGTTTCAATCAGACTGGGCCTGCTGACTCTATGCGAATGCGCCTTATGTTACTGGGCGGCGGAAATGCCCTTGGGCAGGCGCTGATTCGCCTCGGTGCGGAGGAAGACATCGGCTTCCTCGCCCCCCGCCCACCGCAAGACGGCTGGGACGCCGCGAGCCTGACGCAACTGCTCGACGACACCCGTCCGGACGCGTTGATCAACCTCGCCTATTACTTCGACTGGTTTCAGGCGGAGACGGTCAGCGAACAGCGTCTGGCCGGGCAGGAACGGGCGATCGAGCGTCTGGCCGAACTGTGCCAGCATCACAACATCGTGCTGCTGCAACCGTCGAGCTATCGTGTGTTCGATGGTTCCCGGGCGACGGCCTACAGCGAAAAAGACGAACCGCTGCCCTTGGGCCTGCGCGGTCAGGCTTTGTGGCGGATCGAACAAAGCGTGCGCGCCACCTGCCCGCAACACGTGTTGCTGCGATTCGGCTGGCTGCTGGATGACAGCCCCGACGGCACCCTCGGGCGTTTCCTCGGTCGCGCCGAACTGCCTGAAGAATTGCTGATGGCCGATGACCGTCGGGGCAATCCGACGCCGGTGGATGACGCCGCGCGGGTCATCATCTCGGTCCTCAAGCAACTCGATTGCTCGGCGCCGCTGTGGGGTACCTACCATTATGCCGGGCATGAGGCGACCACGCCGCTGGCGCTTGGGCAAGCGATCCTCAGCGAAGCACGCGCGCTGCATCCGCTCGCCATCGAAGCGCCGACCGCCCAGGCTCACGCCGCCCGGCCCGACGCTGCCGAAGAGCCGCAACACGCGGTGCTGGCCTGCAAGAAAATTCTGCACACTTTCGGGATCAAGCCCCGCGCCTGGCGTGCGGCACTCCCGGGCTTACTGGATAGGTTTTATCGCCATGGCTGACGGCCCTGTTTTAATCACCGGCGGCGCCGGTTTCATTGGTTCGCACCTCACCGATGCCTTACTCGCCAAGGGCCATTCGGTGCGCATTCTCGATGACCTCTCCACCGGCAAACGCAGCAACTTGCCGCTGGACAATCCCGGCGTCGAACTGATCGTGGGTGATGTGGCCGATGCCGCGCTGGTCGCGCAGGCGATGGTCGGTTGCAGCGCTGTGGCGCACCTGGCCGCAGTGGCGTCGGTGCAAGCGTCGGTGGATGATCCGGTGAAGACGCACCAGAGCAATTTCATTGGCTCGCTGAATGTCTGCGAAGCCATGCGCCAGAGCGGCGTCAAACGCGTGCTGTACGCGTCCAGCGCAGCGGTCTACGGCAACAATGGCGAAGGCGAGTCGATCGACGAAGACACGCCAAAGGCGCCGTTGACGCCTTACGCTTCGGACAAATTGGCGAGCGAGCATTACTTCGATTTCTACCGCCGCCAGCATGGTCTGGAGCCGGTGATTTTCCGCTTCTTCAACATCTTCGGCCCGCGCCAGGATCCGTCCTCGCCGTACTCCGGGGTGATCAGCATTTTCAGCGAGCGCGCGCAGAAGGGCCTGCCGATCACTGTGTTCGGTGACGGTGAGCAGACTCGCGATTTCGTCTACGTCGAAGACCTGGTCGACTTGCTGGTGCAAGCGATCGAGAAACCGCAGGTCGAAGTCGGCGCGGTGAACGTCGGCTGGAACCAGGCCACGACCCTCAAGCAAATGCTTGAAGCCCTTGAAGCGGTGGTCGGTCAATTGCCGCCGGTGAGCTATGGCCCGGCGCGCTCCGGTGACATCCGCCACTCGCGAGCGAACAATCAGCGTTTGCTGGAGCGCTTTACCTACCCTGAGCAGACACCGATGAGTGTCGGCCTGGCGCGGTTGTTGGGGCGCTGAGGTTTTTGCAGCCATGAAAAAGGCGCCTTTCGAGGCGCCTTTTTTTGTGCGGCACTTTTAGAACTTGTAACCCAGGCCAACCATGTAGATGAACGGGTCTACGTCCACATCGACCTTGGCGCGAGTGCCCTGCGCCACCGCGTTATTTTGCACCGTCGCGGTGGTGTCGATGTCGATGTAGCGCACCTGGGCGTTGATCATGATGCTGTCGGTCAGCATGTAGTCGGCGCCGACCTGGAACGCCATACCCCAGGAGTTATCCGCCTTGAAGTTGCTGAAGCCGTTGGCGCTGGCTTCGCTGCCAACGTGCTCGTCGTAGATCCAGGTGTAGTTGATACCGGCACCGACATACGGCTGGAACGCGGACTTGCCGTCCAGTGGGTAGTACACAATGCTCAGCGTCGGTGGCAGGTGTTTCAGCGAACCGAGTTTGCCATTGGCCGCGCCGAGAGCGGTGCCTTTGAGCTTCACGTCATGCTCGAACGGCGAGGCCGCCAGCAGCTCGATCCCCCAGTGGCTGTTGAGCATGTAAGCGAAGTTCAGACCCAGTTGCGTGTCGCTGCTCATGGTGGCCTTGCCACCCAGATCGGCACCCTTCAGCGGACCTTGATCAACCTTTACGCTGGAGCTGTCGGCTTTCGGGTTGACGGTGATTGCACCGGCACGAACGATGATATCGCCGGCTTCGTGGGCGTAGGCTAACGGTGCTGCGAGCGCGAGGGCAAACAGCGAAGCGCTGAGCAAAGACTTGTGCATGGAGGGCTCCAAAGGACGTTAAAAATGTTCGATGTCCAATGGTACGGAGCCGTCTGGTACGGTCTTTTGACTCAGCTCAATGAAACAGTGATGGGGGCGTCATTCACTCCGGCAGCTCATACACATAGATCTTGTCGGCCTCCATCTGATACCCCGCATCAGCCAATTCGCTGCTGGATGCCTTGACCTGCAGCGCACCCTCGATCCAGTACGGCTGATACAACTCGTCGAGCTTCACACCCACCTCGCTTTTGACGTGCACGATCTGGTTCGACGGCGGTGGCGGCACGTGGATGCAGGCGCCGAAATACGGCACCAGCAGAAACTCCGTGGTACGACCTTCTTCACTCACTTCCAGCGGCACGATGTAGCCCGGCAGCCGAATGTGCTGACCGTTGAGGCTTTTCACCACCGGTGCATTGGGCATGTCTTGCTTGGCCGCTGGCGCCGATTCGGCGGCCAACGCGTTGCCCATCTGCGACAGGTCGTGCAGTGGCGTCATGTTCGGCACTTCCGGTGCAGCGTCCGGCGGGATCATTTCCGACCAGGTCAGGTCTTTCGGCTCGGCCGCCCACAGGGGCAAGGCGACCAGCATCAACAGCGCAAGCACGGCACGGGGCATGTTCAACGTCCTCATAAACGGATCGACAGGCCATCGGCCAGGGATTGGCGATACGCGCGCCAGGCCGGCACGCTGCCCATCAGTAACGCGGCGATCAGGATGCCGCCGAGCAGCGTCCATTCATATTCGCTCGGCCAGGCGAGCGGCAGGTACAAGCCGTAATTGGCTTGCACATAACCTTGGGCCAAGGCGATGCCCACATACAAAAGCGCCACCCCGGCAATCACGCCAGACAGCGCCAGGGCAAACGCCTCCAGCACCAGCAACGTCGCGATGTGCCACGGCCGGGCACCTACCGAACGCAGAATCGCCATCTCCCGACGGCGTTCGTTGAGGCTGGTGAGGATCGCCGTGAGCATGCCGATCAACCCGGTCAGCACCACGAACAGCGAGACCACGAACAAGGCTTTTTCCGCCGTGCTCATCAAACTCCACAGCTCTTGCAGCGCCACGCCCGGCAGGATCGCCAGCATCGGTTCACCGCGAAATTCATTGATCTCACGCTGCAGCGCGAAGGTCGAAATCTTGCTGTTGAGGCCGAGCATGAAGGCGGTGATCGCTTGCGGCGTCAGGTCCATGTTGCGTGCCTGATCGGCACTGATCCGACCGTTGCCGCGCGCCGGCACGCCGTTGTGCCAGTCGATGTGAATCGCTTCCATGCCGCCGAGGCTGATGTGCAGCGTGCGGTCCACCGGGGTGCCGGTGCGTTTGAGAATGCCGACCACGGTGAACGGCTTGTCGTCGTGCTTGACCAGGCTGATCACTGCCACGCCGTGGGCCAGCACCAGTTTGTCGCCGAGTTTGTAGTGCAGCGCGTCGGCCACTTCGGCACCGAGTACGACTTCAAACGGATCGGTGGCGAAGGCGCGGCCGTCGGCCAGTTCCAGGTGTTGCTGATGACCGTACTGATAGTGCTCGAAGTATGCCTCGGTGGTGCCCATCACGCGGTAACCGCGATGGGAGTCGCCGAGGGACATCGGGATCGCCCACTTCACTTTCGGGTTGTTGGCGAAGTGTTCGAAGCTGTCCCAACGGATGTTGTTGGTGGCGTTGCCGATGCGGAACACCGAGTACAGCAACAGGTTCACCGAACCGGAACGTGCGCCGACGATCAGGTCGGTGCCGCTGATGGTGCTGGCGAAACTGGCTTTGGCTTCGGTGCGCACCCGTTCCACGGCCAACAGCAGGCAGACCGACAAGGCAATGGCGAACGCGGTGAGGATCGCGGTGAAGCGGCGGTTAGCCAGGCTGGCCATGGCTAGACGAAACAAATACATCTCAAACCTCGGACGGGGTGGCGGCGCGATTGAGATCGGCCAGCGACAGGTGGCGATCGAACAGCGGTGCCAGGCTCTGGTCATGGCTGACAAACAGCAGGCTCGACCCGGCTTCGCGGCATTCGGCGAACAGCAAGCGAAGGAAGTTCTCGCGAGCGTCGTAATCCAGGGCCGAGGTCGGTTCGTCGGCGATCACCAATTCAGGCTGACCGATCAACGCGCGCGCAGCGGCAACCCGTTGCTGCTGACCGATGGACAGCGAATCGGCGCGACGACTGAGGATGCTTTCATCCTTCAGACCCAAGTGGGCGAGGAGGGTGGCCGCCGCCTGATCGACGCTGCCGTGGCGCTGGATCGCCCGTTCCGCGCGCAGTTTGGAAAAGTGGCAGGGCAACTCGACGTTTTCGCGTACCGAGAGAAACGGCAGCAAGTTGAACTGCTGGAAGATGTAGCCGGTGTGATCGACCCGGAAGCGGTCGCGAGCGCCAGCACCGAGTTCGGTCAGTTCCTGGCCGAGCAATCGGATGCTGCCGCGATCAGGCTTCTGCACTCCGCCGAGCAGGCCGAGCAGAGTGGTCTTGCCACTGCCGCTGGGGCCTTTGAGGAACAGGGTTTCCCCGGGTTCCAGGCGAAACGCCGGGATATCCAGCAGCGGCGGATGACCGGGCCAACTGAAGCCCAGGTCGGACAGTTCGATGAGTGCTTGGGTCATGTGAGCCAATTTCTATAAGAGTGTCAGAATTTCAGGGCGGCAGCCTTGGCCGTCACTTCAACCCCTTGCTGCCCGCTCGGGCTGATCAGTTGTACCTGAATCTTCTGGGTTGCCGGGAAGGTGTTGAAGATGTTCGCCAGGTCCAGGTTTTTCAGCGCGCCCGGTGCCGAGCAACTGAATTGGTAATGCGCGTGGATTTCGCTGTGGTCGTGGTGATGCCCATCTTTGGCATCTTCGTCGTGATCATCATCGGCATCGGGCTTGTCGCCAAACAACGGGCTTTCCAGTTCCTGCGTCGCCACCACGCAACCAGCGGCTTTCGGCAGGTTGAACAACACCAGCGGTTTCTCAAGCTGCGCACGAACGGCGGCGACTTTGGCTTTGTCGGCGTCGGTGGTGGCGGCGTGTTCGAAGCCCACCAGGTTCATCGCCGGGCTTTCCAGTTCCAGCTCCAGGGTCTGACCGTCCAGCGCTGCGTTCAGGCGACCGACACCATGTTCGTGAGCGCCGAGGCTGCCCTGCTCATGATCATGTTCATCGGCCGCGTGGGCGACGGCCAGCGGCAACAGGGCAAACGGCAGAGCGAGAAGCAGACGGCGCATGGAGGGTCTCCGAAAAGTAAAATGAAGAATTTGTTATGTAATCTTATAACGTAAGTGGCGAGAGTTTGACCGCCTGCTTGGCGTTGCACAAGTCCCATGGGAGCATGCAAGTCAGAAATGTGCAGGAGCAGACTTATGTTGCGTATACGCGGAAGCATCGGCGACTGGCCGGTGGATTTGACGCTGGAGATGGATGACGGCGACTGGGCGCGGCTCGGTGCGCAGTTGCAGGTGGTGAAACCGGAGGCCAGTGCTGCACCGGCAAAACCGGTCAATCAGGATGATGCGCTGTGGCAGATCACCAAGGATTTGCTGCGCAAGGCCGGGCAATTGAGCGGACCGGATTTGCTGGATCAGTTGGAAGGGCTGACCGGCAGCGCGGCGTCGGGCAAACGCTTGCTCGTGCGTTTGCGCCACTGCTCTGATGTGAAAGTGACGAGCGGCGGGGATACGCCGCTCTACAGCTGGATCAACGCAGGTTAGTACAGCGCAGCAAACAACTTGCGGCGGTACGTGGTCACCAGCGGGTGATCGTTGCCCAGCAGTTCGAACACCTGCAGCAAGGTCTTGTGCGGCAAGCCTTCGTTGTAGCTGCGATTGCGCACGAACAGCTTGAGCAACGCATCCAGCGCTGCGTCGTACTGCTGACGGGCCAGTTGCTGGATCGCCAGCTGATAAACCGCTTCATCGTCCTGCGGATTTTTCGCCAGGCGCGCTTTCAGGTCTGCCGCATCCGGCAAATCCTTGGCCTGGCCGAGAAACTGGATCTGCGCCTTGGCACCGGCGAGGGCCGCCTTGTGCTCATCGCTCTTGACGGCATCGAGCACGATTTGCGCTTCGCCCAGCTCGCCACGTTCGGTGAGGCAGCGGGCGTAGAGAATCAGCGCCTTGGCATTGGTGTTGTCTTCGCCCAGCAGCACTTTCAGTGTGGCTTCGGCGTCGGCAAAGCGGTTGTCATCAAACAGCGCCTGAGCCTGTTCGAACGGGTCGGAAGCAGCCGGCGGTGGCATTTGCACGTGAGGTTCAAGCATCGCGCGCACGGCGGATTCCGGCTGTGCTCCGGCGAAACCATCCACGGGTTGACCGTCCTTGAACAGCACCACCGTCGGCAGGCTGCGAATGCCGAAGCGCGAAACGATGTCCGGCTCGACGTCGCAGTTGACCTTGGCCAGCAGCAACTCACCCTGATAGCTCTCGGCGATGGTTTGCAGCATCGGCATCAAGGCCTTGCACGGCGCACACCATTCGGCCCAGAAATCCACCAGCACCGGTTTGTGGAAAGAGTTCTCGATCACCGACTGCTCGAAATCGGCAGTCGTGGCGTCGAAGATGTACGGCGTTTCCTGACTCATGGGGGATCTCGTAAAAGCGTGAATGGGGCAACTATAAGGCTAGCCGCGCCGCGCGTGGTAGAGGCTCACATGCCGAAACTCTTCGGGCTCGGCCAGATCGGGCAAGGTCATCGCTTCCAGCATCTCGATGCGTCGATACAACGGATGGCGAAAATCCCTTACGCGTGAATCAGCCACCAGCGCTTCCTGGCCGCGACTCAGGAATTCATCGAGCAACGGCAGATTCGCCCGGTCGTACAGCACGTCGGCCACCAGAATCAGATCAAACCGATCTGCTTCGGCGAAAAAATCCGTGGAGTAGTTGAGGTGTACGTCATTGAGTTCGGCATTCGCCCGACACGCGGCAATCGCCAGCGGATCGAGGTCACAGGCCACCACTTCCAGCGCTCCGGCCTTCACCGCCGCGATCCCCGCCACCCCGGAACCGGCACCGAAATCCAGTACCCGTTTGCCTTTGACCCACTCAGGGAATTCTGCGAGATAGCGGGCGACCGCCAGGCCACTGGCCCAGCAAAAACTCCAATACGGCGGCTCATGGAGAATCCGCTGGGTTTCTTCCGGGCTGAAGGCGCGGTCCATGTTGTCGCCGTCGATCAGCCAAAGCTTCAGGTCGGTGTCCGGCAATGCGACAGGCACAAGCTGCGCATCACCGAGCAACTCACCCAACGCCTGTTGCAGGTCGAGCGGTGCAATCATGGCGCTTTGACGAATTGCAGCTGACCCAGCACTTGCGTCGTTGGCTGGCTGATGACTTGCGACGGCAGATGCAAAATCAGCTGGCCGGACTGGCTGGCCCGGCCACGCAGTTCCACGCGGGCGCCGACCGGGAAGAATTCCGGGTTGAAACGCAGGTGAAACGGCAGAATCTGATTGGTGCCGATCAGGCTGGAGCTGGCCAGCAATTGTTGCGGGCGGCCCTTGTCGTCGATCACCAGCAGCGCCAGTTCGACTTCGGCGTCGGCCGGCACGCCTTGCAGGGTGCCGCTCAATTCACGCTGATACGCGGGCAGCGGGCCGAGGTTGGCCGATTCCCTGGCTTTCTTCTGTGCCTGTTGTGGCGCGGGGCCTGGCGTCGGCGGCTGGGGCTTGGGCGCATCGCTGCCGCAGGCCACCAGCAGGCTGAAAAGACTGAGCAAAACGAGCGGTCTTAGGGGCATTTTCGGCTCCAGCAAGGTGAAATCCATGGATCTAGCTCTATAGCCCGTCTGTATACCGCAAACCCTATGGCTTGTCTTGCCACGGGGATGCGCTACCATGGCCCTCCCTTTTTTTGTTGCCTGCCACCATGCACTGTCCCTTCTGCGGTGCCAACGACACCAAGGTCATCGACTCGCGTCTGGTCGCCGAGGGCGAACAGGTGCGCCGCCGGCGCGAATGCCTGGCCTGCGGCGAGCGTTTCACGACATTCGAGACGGCCGAACTGGTGTTGCCGCGCCTGATCAAAACCGACGGCAGCCGCCAGCCGTTCGACGAAGAAAAACTCCGCGCCGGCATGCAGCGTGCGCTCGAGAAGCGCCCGGTGAGTGTCGAGCGCCTGGAATCGTCGTTGGTGCACATCAAACACAAACTGCGCGCCACCGGTGAGCGAGAGGTTAAATCCCTTGTCGTCGGTGAACTGGTGATGGCCGAGCTGCAAAAGCTCGACGAAGTCGCCTACATTCGTTTCGCCTCCGTGTATCGGCGCTTCCAGGACCTCAACGAGTTCCGCGAAGAGATCGATCGCCTGGCCCGTGAGCCGGTGAAAGAATGACCACGTCCCCAGAGCAAGCCATCCTCGACGCCCATTACATGGCCCGTGCCCTGGAACTGGCGCGCAAAGGTCATTACACGACACATCCAAACCCTCGGGTGGGCTGCGTGATCGTGCGTGACGGGCAAATTGTCGGCGAAGGCTGGCACGTGCGCACCGGCGAACCCCACGCCGAAGTCCACGCCCTGCACGCCGCCGGCGATAAGGCTCGAGGCGCCACCGCGTACGTGACCCTTGAACCTTGCAGCCACCACGGACGGACGCCGCCTTGTGCGGATGCGCTGGTACATGCGGGTGTGGCTCGGGTCGTCGCGGCGATGCAAGACCCGAACCCGTCGGTTGCCGGTCGTGGCATGCAGCGCCTGGCCCAGGCCGGCATCGCTACCGAAAGCGGTGTGCTGGAAGGTGAAGCGCGCAAGCTCAACGAAGGTTTCCTCAAGCGCATGGAACACGGCTTGCCGTTCGTGCGGGTCAAGTTGGCCATGAGCCTCGACGGTCGCACGGCGATGGAAAGCGGTGAAAGCCAATGGATCACCGGCCCTGCTGCGCGTTCTGCGGTACAGCGTCTGCGCGCCCAGGCCAGCGTAGTGTTGACCGGCGCCGACACGGTGCTGGCAGATAATGCCCGTTTGACCGTGCGTGCCGATGAGTTGGGCCTGGATCCTGAGCAAACGGCCCTGGCCATGAGCCGTCCGCCGTTGCGTGTGTTGATCGACGGTCGTCTGCGGGTGCCGCTGGATGCACCGTTCTTCAAGGCTGGCCCGGCGCTGGTCGCCACGTGCATGGCGATTGAAGAGCAATACGCCCATGGCCCGGAGTGCTTGATCGTGGCGGGCGAGGATGGCTTGGTCGACCTACGCAAACTGCTGGTCGAACTGGCCAATCGCGGGGTCAACGAAGTGTTGGTCGAAGCGGGGCCGCGTCTGGCCGGGGCTTTCGCACAGCAAGGGTTGGTCGACGAATTCCAGATTTTTATCGCCGGCAAGTTTTTAGGTTCGTCTGCGCGTCCGTTGCTGGATTGGCCGCTCGCGCAAATGAAGGATGCGCCTGAACTCAAAATCACCGAAATTCGCGCGGTTGGCGATGACTGGCGAGTCATCGCCATTCCTTCGCCAGCGGCGAGCGTATAATTCCGGGCCTGCGCCACGCGACGGCCCTGTTCTCGAGGAGGACTCCATGTTTACCGGCATCATCGAATCCATCGGCAGTATTCGTGCATTGACCCCAAAAGGCGGAGATGTGCGGGTACACGTAGAAACCGGCAAGCTCGATCTGAGCGACGTCAAACTGGGCGACAGCATCGCGGTCAACGGCGTGTGCCTGACGGCGGTTGAGTTACCAGGCAACGGCTTTGCGGCGGACGTCAGCCGCGAAACCCTCGACTGCACCGCGATGAACGACCTCAAAAGCGGCAGCCCGGTGAACCTGGAAAAAGCCCTGACCCCGACCACTCGCCTCGGCGGGCATCTGGTCAGCGGCCACGTCGATGGCGTGGGTGAAGTGGTTGCCCGTACCGAGAATGCTCGCGCTGTGGAGTTCCGCATCCGCGCTCCCAAAGAGCTGGCCAAGTACATCGCCCATAAAGGCTCGATCACCGTCGACGGCACCAGCCTGACCGTGAACGCGGTCGATGGCGCGGAGTTCCTGCTGACAATCATTCCGCACACCCTGAGCGAAACCATCATGGCGTCTTACCAGCCAGGTCGCCGGGTGAATCTTGAAGTTGACTTGCTGGCACGTTATCTGGAGCGCCTGTTGTTGGGCGACAAGGCCGCAGAGCCGACTTCCAGTAACATCACCGAAAGCTTTCTGGCCGCCAACGGCTACCTCAAATCCTGACCCAAGGGGGTGCCTTGTGGCGCTCAATAGCATCGAAGAACTGGTTGAAGACATCCGCCAAGGCAAGATGGTCATCCTCATGGATGACGAAGACCGCGAGAACGAAGGCGACCTGATCATGGCCGCCGAGTGCTGCCAGCCAGAACACATCAACTTCATGGCCAAGCACGCCCGTGGCCTGATCTGCATGCCGATGAGCCGCGAGCGCTGCGAACTGCTGAAGCTGCCTCTGATGGCGCCGCGTAACGGCTCCGGTTTCGGCACCAAGTTCACCGTGTCCATCGAAGCGGCCACCGGCGTGACCACCGGCATCTCCGCCGCCGACCGTGCGCGCACCGTGCAGGCCGCTGCCGCGAAAGACGCCAAGGCGGAAGACATCGTCAGCCCCGGCCACATCTTCCCGCTGATGGCTCAGGCTGGCGGAACGCTGGCTCGCGCCGGCCACACCGAAGCGGCGTGCGACCTGGCGCGCATGGCCGGTTTCGAGCCGAGCGGCGTGATCTGCGAAGTGATGAACGACGACGGCACCATGTCCCGCCGCGCGGAACTGGAAGCGTTTGCTGCCGAACACAACATCAAGATCGGCACCATCGCCGACCTGATTCACTATCGGATGATCCACGAACGTACCGTTCAGCGGATTGCCGAGCAGCCACTGGACAGCGAACTGGGCCAATTCAACCTGGTGACCTATCGTGATTCCGTGGAAGGCGACGTGCACATGGCCCTGACCCTGGGCACCGTATGCGCCGAAGAGCCGACCCTGGTTCGGGTGCACAACATGGACCCGCTGCGCGACCTGTTGATGGTCAAGCAGCCTGGCCGCTGGAGCCTGCGCGCCGCGATGGCCGCGGTTGCCGAGGCTGGCAGCGGTGTCGTGCTGTTGCTCGGTCACCCGCTCGATGGCGACGTGTTGCTGGCGCATATCCGCGAAACCGCGGAGCACGTACCGGCGAAAAAACCGACCACCTACAGCATCGTGGGTGCCGGTTCGCAGATCCTTCGGGACCTGGGCGTGCGCAAAATGCGCCTGATGAGTGCGCCAATGAAATTTAATGCGATATCCGGTTTCGATCTGGAAGTTGTAGAATACGTGCCCTCCGAATAATGACCGGTTGTTTCCAGTCCTTGATTCGCGGTTAACACATCACTGAGGGACGCGTAGAAAACGCGTCCCGGCTCTTTAAGAGATCTAACGAATGACCCTGAAGACCATCGAAGGTACCTTCATCGCCCCTAAAGGCCGCTACGCTTTGGTAGTAGGCCGTTTCAACAGCTTCGTCGTTGAAAGTCTGGTCAGCGGTGCAGTTGATGCCCTGGTTCGCCACGGCGTGAGCGAAAGCGACATCACCATCATCCGCGCACCTGGCGCCTTCGAAATTCCGCTGGTTGCGCAGAAAGTCGCTCAGAAGGGCGAATACGCGGCAATCATCGCCTTGGGCGCGGTCATTCGTGGCGGTACTCCGCATTTCGAATACGTGGCGGGCGAATGCACCAAGGGCCTGGCCCAGGTGTCCATGGAGTTCGGCGTTCCAGTCGCATTTGGCGTGCTGACCGTTGATTCCATCGAGCAAGCCATCGAACGTTCCGGCACCAAGGCCGGTAACAAAGGTGCTGAAGCTGCCCTGTCCGCTCTGGAAATGGTCAGCCTGCTGGCGCAGTTGGAGGCCAAGTGATTAGCGACGAAAGCGATCGTTTCAACCCGCGCGATCCAAAGCCTGCGGATGCCGGCAAGCCATCGAAAAGCGTCAAGCGTCGCGAAGCCCGTCAGCTCGCGACTCAGGCGCTGTACCAATGGCACATGGCCAAGCAATCTTTGAACGAGATCGAAGCGCAGTTTCGGGTCGATAACGATTTCAGCGATGTCGATGCCGCTTACTTTCACGACATCCTGCACGGCGTTCCGGCTCACAAGCCTGAGATCGACGCTGCACTGACGCCGTGCCTGGACATCACCATCGAAGAGCTGGACCCGGTTGAACTGGCCGTTCTGCGTCTGTCGACCTGGGAACTGCTCAAGCGCGTCGACGTGCCGTACCGCGTTGTGATCAACGAAGGTATCGAGCTGGCGAAAGTCTTCGGTTCCACCGACGGCCACAAGTTCGTCAACGGTGTACTCGACAAGCTGGCCCCGCGTCTGCGTGAAGCTGAAGTGAAGGCGTTCAAGCGCTAATCCGCGCTTGGAGATGCCATGGGCGAGTTTGAGCTGATCCGTAACTTTTTCGCCGCCGCGCCTTGTGCGCAGGGCGGCGAAGGCGTTGCCCTTGGGATCGGCGATGACTGCGCCTTGCTGGCTGTTCCCCCCGGGGAGCAGTTGGCCATTTCCACCGACACACTGGTTGCCGGTGTGCATTTCGCAGATCCTTGCGACCCGTTTCTGCTCGGTCAGCGCTCGCTGGCCGTGGCTGTCAGCGATCTGGCGGCCATGGGCGCCACTCCCGTTGCCTTTACCCTTGCCCTGACCTTGCCGACGGTGACCGCCGATTGGCTGGACGCCTTCGCCCGTGGTTTGAACCTCATGGCGCAAAGCTGCGGTGTGGCGCTGGTGGGCGGTGATACCACCCGCGGACCGTTGAGCCTGACCATGACCGTGTTCGGTCGTGTGCCGGCCGGCAAGGCGTTGACCCGCAGCGGTGCGCAGCCAGGCGATTTGCTGTGCGTTGGCGGTGAGCTTGGCAACGCGGCGGGGGCATTGTCGCTGGTACTCGGACAGCGAACGGCTGAAGCCGCCATCGCCGATCCGCTGCTGGCGCATTACTGGTCGCCGCAGCCGCAACTCGCGTTGGGCCAGGCGCTGCGCGGTAAAGCCACCTCGGCGCTGGACATCTCCGACGGCCTGCTCGCGGACTGCGGGCATATTGCCCTCGCATCGAAGGTCGGCATTCAGGTTGAGCGGGACTCGCTGCCATTGTCGAAAGCTTTAGTCGCCTTCCTCGGTCAATCGGATGCAGAAATTGCGGCCCTGAGCGGCGGTGATGATTACGTTCTGGCCTTTACCTTGCCGTCCGTCGAGTTGCCGAAATTGGTGGCCGATGGCTGGCCGATCCATGTGGTCGGGCGTGTTGTGACGGGGCAGGGTGTAGTGCTGCTGGACGCCGACGGTCAAGACATCACCCCGCAAACCCGGGGCTATCAACATTTTCGGGAGACACCGTGACAGATCATCCCAAACAGGTCCCGGCGGAATTCGTACCGCCCTCGGTCTGGCGCAATCCGTGGCATTTCCTGGCGTTCGGCTTCGGTTCGGGTACCTTGCCAAAAGCACCGGGCACCTGGGGCTCGTTAGTTGCGCTACCCTTTATCCCGTTGTGGCAGATGCTGCCCGATTGGGGTTACTGGCTGATGCTCGGCATCACCATGCTGTTTGGCTTCTGGCTGTGCGGCAAGGTCGCCGATGATTTGCGGGTACACGACCACGAAGGCATCGTCTGGGATGAAATGGTCGGGATGTGGATCACCTTGTGGCTGGTGCCGGAAGGTTGGTACTGGTTGCTGGCGGGGTTTTTGATGTTCCGCTTCTTCGACATCCTCAAGCCGTGGCCGATTCGCTGGATCGACCGGCATGTGCATGGCGGTGTCGGGATCATGCTCGATGACGTATTGGCCGGGGTGTTTGCGTGGTTGGCGATGCAGGGGCTGGTATGGATTTTTGCCTGATGGGCAAAACAGAGGACTAGGGATGGCTCGACGCTGGTTGGCTCTGATGATTTTCGCGATGTTTTGCTCGTTCGCCCAGGCGGGTGACGAGGCGACGACGCCGTCGGTGATTCATCTGGCCAGCGAAGACTGGGAAGACTACACCGCCGCCGATGGCCACGGTCTGGGCTGGGACGTGTTGCGGGAAGTCTTCGAGCCGGCGGGGGTCAAACTGGACATCCGCAGCGAACCCTACGTGCGCTCCATGGGCCTGGCCCAGCGCGGTGAAGTGGATGCCTGCGTCGGCTCCTATCTTGATGAGTCCAGCGATCTGCTCTATCCGCGCTGGAACTTCGATACCGATCACATCTATGCCTTGGGCCTGGCCAGCAATCCCGAGCCGACCCCGGAAACCCTGGGCAACTATCGACTGGCCTGGGTCCGCGGCTACGACTATCAGGATTACCTGCCCAACATACGCCGCTATAACGAAGTCATGCGGCGCACCGGAATTTTGTCGATGTTGACCCGCAACCGCGCCGACTTTTACATCGACGCGCTGACCGAGGTCGACTACGTCCTCAAGTGGGCCAAGGATCCGACGCAGTTCCGTCGCACCCACATCGCGGAATTGCCGCTGTATCTGTGCTTTGCCAAGACTCCCAAAGCCCGAACACTGATGGCACTGTTTGATCAACGCATGGAGCAACTGGTGAAAAACGGTCAGCTGAAACCGATCTTCGAGCGCTGGAAACAACCCTATCCGTTTGACCCGAACTGAACACGACCCCTGTAGCAGCTGGCGAAGCCTGCGTTCGGCGGCGAAGCCGTCGTAAATTCAGGCACCGCGGTATATCAGACTGACCGAGTCGGCAGGTTTCACGACGGCTTCGCCGCCGAACGCAGGCTTCGCCAGCTGCTACAAGGCGTGCGTAGACAGGGCCTTAGGCACCAGTGATCTAACTTTTTGATTGTTATGCCCCATAATTCAGCCTAAGCGTCTGTCGGAACGTGCTGTTACAATGCCGCGTCTGCGAATCTCCAGTACTTATTGATCAGGAGCACACCGGTGCCTGTCGTTTTTGTCGCCGCTTCCAAGCTGCCAACGCCTTTTGCGCAATTCACCATGCACGGCTTTCTCGATGAAGAAAACGGGCGCGAGCACGTTGTGCTGAGCCTGGGTGAGTTCGTCGACGGTGCCCCGGTACTCGGCCGGTTGCATTCCGAATGCCTGACCGGCGATGCCTTGTTCAGCCAGCGTTGCGACTGCGGCTCGCAACTCGAGGCCGCCTTGCAGGCCATCGCCCGTGAAGGCCGTGGCGTGTTGCTGTACTTGCGTCAAGAAGGCCGTGGCATTGGCCTGTTGAACAAGATCCGCGCCTATGAATTGCAGGATGGCGGTGCCGATACCGTTGAAGCCAACGAGCGTCTGGGCTTTGCCGCCGACCAGCGCGACTACGCCATGTGCCTGCCGATGCTGGAGCACCTGGGCGTGAAATCCCTGCGTTTGATGACCAACAACCCACGCAAGGTCAAAGCCTTGACCGACATGGGCATCGTGGTCGCCGAGCGCGTGCCGCTGCACACCGGTCATAACCCACACAACAAACTCTACCTGGCCACCAAGGCCAGCAAGCTCGACCACATGATGGGCAACGAGCACCAAGGTGAGGCTGACCGGGCGTGACCCGCGGTCAGGTTCGGCGGCGACTGTCCGTCAATTGGTGGCAATACCTGGCGCTGGCCTTGGTGCCGCTGTTCGTGATCAACGGTGTGTTTGGCCAGAGCGAAGCGATCTTGCCGGTGCTGGCGATGCCGTTGTTCATCGCCGGTGTGGCATCGATGTTTGTCAGCCTGAAATTCTTTGGCGGCTACAAGCACGCGTTGATTGCCACTCAAAAAGCCCTCGACACCCCTGAAGAACCTGCTGCCTGGATCGCTCTGGCGGCCAAGCGTCGCACGGCATTCCTGGCTGCCGGCCTGCCGGCCTGGATCGGCGCGCTGGCGGTATTCGTCGGTCTCGAAGCCGTGCCGTTGATGCTGCTGGCGCTGTCGACCCTGGTGCTGTTCTACCTCTACCGTATTCCGCGTCAACTCGGCTGATGCGGCCCGTCTGGCTGACGGTTTTGCTGCTGGCCGTCTGTTTCCCGGCGGCTGCGGTCGAACGCGTTGTCAGCCTCGCGCCATCGCTCTCTGAAATCGTTGTTGAGCTGGGCTCAGCCGACCTGCTGGTGGGTGTGCTGGATGCCGGTGAGCGTCCTGCCGAGCTCAAAGACCTGCCTTCGGTTGGCCGCTATGGCCAGCTGGACATGGAACAGCTGCTCAGCCTCAAGCCCGATCTGCTGTTGCTCTGGCCCGGCAGCGTTGGCCCGGCCCAGCGTGAACAGCTCAAGCGGTTGAACATTCCGACCTACGTGGCCGAACCCCGCAACCTCGAACAACTCACTTCGCAGATTGAGGCGATTGCCGCACAGCTCGGCCGTCCGGAGCGTGGCATTTCATTGGCTGGAAAATTGCGTCAGCGGGTGGATTCGTTGCGCCAGCGGTATCGTCGGGATGTGCCATTGCGGGTGTTTTATCAGGTCTGGGATCGGCCGCTGTACACCGTTGGCGGCGGGCAGATCATCAGCGATGCGCTTGAAGTGTGCGGAGCGCGCAATGTGTTTGCCGACCTGACCCTGCCAGCGCCGCAGGTCAGTATTGAAGCAGTATTGCAGCGCAATCCGGAAGTGATTCTGGCCGGCGATCGGGCGCAACTCGATGCGTGGAAAGCCTGGCCGCAGGTTGCCGCAGTAGCGCAGGGGCAATTGCTGTTGGTGACGGATAAGGGGCTGGAGCGGCCGAGCGGGCAGATGATCGAAGCGACGGCCAAGTTGTGCCAAGTCATCGAGCCTGATCGCTGATACCGAGGTGCCTGCTTCGCGAGCAAGCCCAAACAC
The DNA here is from genome assembly GCF_050434865.1 of Pseudomonas silensiensis. NCBI lineage: Bacteria > Pseudomonadati > Pseudomonadota > Gammaproteobacteria > Pseudomonadales > Pseudomonadaceae > Pseudomonas > Pseudomonas silensiensis. The sequence continues at coordinate 21,216 of NZ_JBNDJH010000030.1, read as the reverse complement.
CGCTGGTTTCAGATCAGAGCTCCGGCGTCCAGGTCACCCCAAACATCCACGCCCGACCTTCCTCACGATACCCATGCTGACTGCCGTCATGGCTGTACAGCGCCCGGCTATAACCCTTGTCCAGCAGGTTATCGACCTTCAGCTCAAGCTTGATTTCACGATTCAATTCCCAGCTGCTGCGCAACCCCAGCAACGCATAACCGCCCAATGGCTGCTGATTGTTCTCATCGTCGTAGCTGCTGCTCACGGCCTGCCAACTGGCGCCGAGCCCTAGCCGGTCGAACTGCCGATCCAGATCCAGGCTCAAGGTCCGCCGCGCACGCCGAGCCAGGGTGTGGCCGCTGTCGCGATCGCGCGGGTCGATGATCGCCACGCCGAGGTTGCTCTGCCAGCCGAACAGTTCCTGTTTCAATGCCGCTTCGAATCCGTTGATCCGTGCCGAGGCCACGTTCTGCGGCCGCGAGTTGCTACCGAAAATAATCGCGTCTTCCAGGTCCGTCCGGTACAGAGAAGCTTCAAGGCGAGCGGTGTCGGTCAGTTGACTGCGCCATTGCAGCTCATAGCTTTTCGACGTCTCGGGTTTCAGATCCGGATTACCGAAGTCGGGGTAGTACAGATCATTGAACGTCGGCGCGCGGAAGCCTTCGCTGTAGGTCAGCAGCACATCGTTGTCCGGATTCAGCGGCAGGGTGAAGGTGCCGCTCCAGCTGTTCTGGCCGCCGAACTGCTGGTTCTGGTCGCGGCGCAGGCCCAGTTCGGTGGAGAAGCTATCCGTCTGGTAATGATGCTGAATGAACGCCGCACGGTTCCAGCGGCTGTCCTCATCGAATGGCGTGCTGCTATTGATCCGGTCTTCGTACCAGTCGCCGCCGAGGATCAGGCTGTTGCGCTCGTCGAGGGTCAGGTCGTTCTGCCAGTTCACCGAGTTGCGATACGTGTTGAACACGCTGCGTTCGTCACTGAGCTTGTCCAAAGTCTTTTCGCGGTTTTCACTGTGGCCGAACTCGACGCGGGTTTTCCACAGGTCATTGATATGCGCATCGACATAACTACTGACGCTGCTCACCGCGAAGTCGCTGTAGGGCTGCTGCTGGACTGACTCGAACGTGTCCATGTCGAAGCGGCCGAATGGATTGTCGAACTCACTTTTGCCACGGTTATCCAGCAGGTTGGCGCCGATTTCGAGGTCATCGGTGAGGGCGTGACTCAGGCTCAAACTTAGCGATTTGTTGCGGTATTCGTCATGATCGCCATCGCTGGGATAGGACTTGCGGGTGCGATTGATTCCGGCGGTTTCATCGAGGCTGGCGCCGAGATTGAATCGGGTCTGCTCGTCGCCGCCGGACAGCCCGAGGCTGCGTTCCCAGGTCTGGTTGCTGCCAAAGCCCACATGCATTCGCGGTTGCAGGCCTTGCTCGTCGCCACGGCGGGTGAAGATCTGGATCACCCCGCCAATCGCATCGCTGCCATAAATCACCGAGCGGGAACCGCGCAGCACTTCCACGCGTTCGACCTGTTCGATGTTGATGTGTTGCAGGTTGCTGTCGCCCGAAGTGGAGTTGCCGATGCGCTGGCCGTCGACCAGCACCAGGCTTTGGGCCGACTTGGTGCCGCGAATGTAAATCCCCGGCAGGCTGCCGCGCCCGCCGGTTTGCCCGACCTGCACACCCGGCACACGACGCAGCAAGTCAGTCACACTGTTCGGTTGCAGACGATCGATGTCTTCGCGGGTGAACACGGTGTTGGCGGCGCTGCTGTCATTGCGCGCTTCGACCTGACGGTTGGCGCTGATCAGCACGTCGGGAAGCTTCAGGGCCTGATCGCGTTCGAAGGTGTCGGCCAGCAGTTGGCCGGCCGGCAGGAGCGTCAGCGTCAGGGCGAGAGGGGAGAGTTTCATCGGGCAGTCCGTTGGCGCTAAAGCGAATACAAATTTTGAAGGGCACATAAAACCAATGTGGGAGCGGGCTTGCTCGCGATGACGGTGTGTCAGTCAACGAATATGTCGACTGTCAGACCGCTATCGCGAGCAAGCCCGCTCCCACAGGGTTTTGTATGTGTCTTTAGAGGTCCAGCAGTTGCAGACGCTCACGAACCGAAGCTTCGATCCCGGGCTCATCCAGCCCGCACTCGGCCAGCATTTGCGCAGGCTTGGCGTGCTCGACGTAACTGTCCGGCAAGCCCAGGTGCAGCACCGACTTGAGGATGTTTTCGCGGGCGAGAAACTCGCTGACAGCGCCACCGGCACCGCCCATGATCGCGTTCTCTTCGATGGTCACCAGCAGATCGTGGCTGCCGGCGATATCGCGAACCAGTGCTTCATCGAGCGGTTTGACGAAACGCATGTCGACCACGGTGGCATCCAACGTCTCGGCGACTTTCAGCGCCTCGGCCAGTTGCACGCCGAACACCAGCAGGGCGACTTTGCTGCCCTGGCGACGAACCACACCCTTGCCGATTTCGATCGGTTCGAGGTTTTTCTCGATCGTCGCGTTCGGGCCAGAGCCGCGCGGATAACGCACCGCCGCCGGGCCGTTGAACAGGTGGCCAGTGGTGAGCATTTTGCGCAGTTCGTTTTCGTCGCTCGGGGTCATCACCAGCATGCCGGGGATGCAGCGCAGGAACGACAGGTCGAAGCTACCCGCGTGAGTCGGGCCGTCTTCGCCCACCAGACCCGCGCGGTCGATGGCGAACAGCACGTCGAGGTTTTGCACCGCGACGTCATGAATCAATTGATCGTAGCCACGTTGCAGGAACGTCGAATAAATCGCCACCACCGGTTTCGCGCCTTCGCAGGCCATGCCGGCAGCGAGGGTCACGGCGTGCTGTTCGGCAATCGCCACATCGAAATAGCGCAGCGGGAAACGCTCGCTGAAAGCTACCAGATCGGAGCCTTCCTTCATTGCGGGAGTGATGCCCACCAAACGCGGATCAGACGCGGCCATGTCGCACAGCCATTCACCGAACACGCCGGAATACTTCGGTCCGCCAGCTTTCTTCGGCGCGGCGGCCGGAGCGTCCAGCGGTTCGAGTTTGGTGATCGCGTGGTAACCGATCGGGTCGACTTCCGCCGGAGCGAAGCCTTTGCCTTTCTTGGTGACGACGTGCAGGAACTGCGGGCCTTTCAGATCGCGCATGTTGCGCAGGGTGGCGATCAGGGTCGGCAGGTCGTGGCCATCGATCGGGCCGATGTAGTTCCAGCCCAGTTCTTCAAACAGCGTGCCGGGGACCAGCATGCCTTTTGCGTATTCTTCGGTGCGACGGGCGATTTCCCAGGCGCCGGGCAGGCGCGACAGAACCTTTTTGCTGCCTTCGCGCATGCTCGCGTAAGTGCGGCTGGAAAGGATCTTCGCCAGGTAGTTCGACAGCCCGCCGACGTTGCGCGAGATCGACATGTCGTTGTCGTTGAGGATCACCAGCATGTTGGCGTCCACTTCCGGCGCATGGTTCAGCGCCTCGAAGGCCATGCCGGCGGTCAGTGCACCATCGCCGATCACGGCGATCGCCTTGCGATCACTGTTTTGCAGGCGGGCGGCAATGGCCATGCCCAGCGCTGCGCTGATCGACGTGCTGGAGTGGCCGACACCAAAGGTGTCGTACTCGCTCTCGGAGCGACGCGGGAAGGCTGCGACGCCGTCCTTCTGGCGCAGGGTGCCCATGCGCTCGCGACGGCCGGTGAGGATTTTGTGCGGATAGGCCTGATGACCCACGTCCCACACCAGCCGGTCGTCCGGGGTGTCGAAGACGTAATGCAGCGCGATGGTCAGCTCGATGACGCCCAGGCCGGCACCGAAATGCCCGCCGGTCTGACCGACCGTGTAGAGCAATTCCAGGCGCAACTCATCGGCCAGGGTTTCCAGCTCGGCTTCGCCTAACCGGCGCAGGCCGTCCGGCGTGTTGGCACGGTCGAGCAGGGGCGTGGTCGGGCGCTTGCGGGGAATCTCATGAAACGTCGTGGGCATCAGGCGAATCGTTATAGGTATAAAAGATGCGGCAGTTTACCTGATGCGTCGCCCCCTGCCCACGCGTTGCTTTTAACTTGGCGGATACGCCGTCAGCTGCGCCGGTCAACGATGTACCGGGCCAGATCGCGCAACGGCTCGGCTGCCGCGTCAAACGGTCGCAGCGCATGCAGGGCTTGATCGCGCAGTTCCAGGGCGTAGGCCTTGGCAGCGTCGAGACCGAGCAGGGCCGGGTAAGTTGGCTTGTCGCGTGCGATGTCGGCGCCCTGGCGTTTGCCGAGGGTTTCGGTATCGCTTTCGACGTCGAGAATGTCGTCCTGCACCTGGAACGCCAGGCCGATGGCCTGTGCATAAGTCTGTAAGGACTTCAGTTCGTCCTTCTCGGCGCGTCCGCTGGCCAGGGCGCCGAGTTTGACGCTGACCTCGATCAGCGCGCCGGTCTTGTGCCGGTGCATGGTTTCGAGGGCTTTTTGATCGAGTTTCAAACCGACCGAACCGAGGTCGATGGCTTGACCGCCGACCATGCCTGCCGGGCCCGCGGCCAATGCGAGAGCACTGACCATTTGCAGGCGGAGGTGATCGGAGGTGAGAGCCGCGTCAGAGTTGCTCAGGCGCGGGTCCAGCAGGGCGCTGAAGGCCAGGCTCTGCAAACCGTCACCGGCCAGAATCGCACAGGCTTCATCGAATTTTTTGTGAGTGGTCGGCTGGCCGCGACGCAGATCGTCGTCGTCCATGGCCGGCAAATCGTCATGCACCAGGGAATAAGCGTGAATCAGCTCCACCGCGCAAGCCGCGCCGTTGGCTTGCTCAGCCTTGCCGCCCAGCGCTTCGCACGCGGCGTAGGCCAGCAACGGGCGAACCCGTTTACCGCCATTCATCACGCTGTAGCGCATGGCCTCGTACAGACGCGCGAGCTCAGGGCTCGGCGCGTTGAACAGGGTTTCCAGTGCTGCGTTGACGCGGGCCTGGCTGGTCGCCGAATACGCTGCAATCATTCTGGTTGATCCGCGTCGAAGGGTTCCTCGGCCAACTCGCCATCGCGCTCGAGCAGCACCTGAACCTTTTGCTCGGCCTGGGCCAGCGCCGCCTGGCAATCGCGGGTCAGACCGATGCCTTGCTCGAAAGCCGTCAGCGAGTCTTCCAGCGACAATTCGCCGTTCTCCAGACGCTCTACCAGCGTTTGCAGGTCAGCGAGAGATTGTTCGAAATCCAGTGCAGCTTTTTTGCGGGCCATGGCGGCTATTTCCGGTTGACGTTAAACCGGCGCGACACTAGCAGACATGGGGGTTATGGGCAAATGAGGGTGGCATTTCAGCCACTGCTTTCGGGATGACTGAGCTGGTATCGAGTGTTGCGCCCGCCACCCGGAAGCCGCTTCAAGTAGCCTTTCTCCAGCAATTCAGCCAGATGGCGAGTGGCAGTGGCCTTGGACACCTTCGCCACGGCTTGATACTGCGCCGCGCTGATACCTTCCTCGAAACCCCGTTCCCCGCCATCAAGCAATCGATTCAATACCTTGATCTGCTCCGCCGTCAAAGCGGACTCGCGATGTGCCTGCCAAAAACGCGCCTTGCCCAGCACGCTTTCGATCCGAGCCATAGCTTGTTGCAAGCTGCGCAGCAGGGTTTTCAGGAACCACTCCAGCCAATCAGTGATATCCACGGTAGCTTTCTGGCTGGTTTCAAGCACCCGGTAATAGCCGGACCGATCTTCGAGGATGCTCGCTGACATCGCATAGAAGCGGATGGCCTGCGCCTCGCCCTGAGCCAATGCCAGATCGGTGATCGTTCGCGTCAGACGACCGTTGCCGTCATCGAAGGGGTGCAGGGTGACAAACCAGAAGTGTGCGATGCCGGCCCGCAGCAGTGGATCGAGTCCGATCTGACTGCGGCTGGATTCAAACCAGGAGAGGAAGGTATCCAGTTGTTGCTCAAGACCTTGGCGAGGCGGTGCTTCGAAGTGAACGGTGGGTCTGTCGAGACGCCCGGAAACCACTTGCATCGGCTCATCGCCGCGCAATGCACCGACATGGATCGAGCGGGCGGCGAAGTCTGTTTCCTGAGCCGGGAACAGCCATTCATGCCATGCCAGCAAGCGCGTCAATGTCAGGGGCTGTGAGAAATGCTGGGTGGCATCGAGCATCAACTGCGCCAGCCCTTCGCTGCGTTGGCTGACTTGATCGCCATCGACCGCTTCCAGACCCAGGCGCCGAGCCAGCGAAGAGCGCACCGAGCCAACATTCAGTTGTTCACCCTCGATAGCCGACGACGTCACGATGTTCTGCAACAACGCATCCAGTTCGTTCTGTGCGCTGAGTGAGCTGCCCACGGAACTGACCATGCCCATCAGCCGACCTTGGGCCTGCACGCACTCGCGCAAAAGCGGCGTCAGGCGCTCGGCTTGCCAGTTGAAGTTTGGCCAATCGGGCTTTTGCCAGATCCAGTGGGGTGCCATGGATTTGGGGTCTCCAAGGTGAATGAGCCGAATAATAGCCGTATTCGGCTCATTTGGTGAGCCGAATAACCGCGCTATTCGGCTCACGCCCCAAAATATGCGTGATTGCCACCGCAAATTAAGATGTATCCGATTGTTAAAAAACCGCTGAATGGCTAATCTTCGCGCCTTCAAGGGCCCGATAGTCACGGGTCTTTCTGACGAAACGCAGTTTTTGGATCTGTAACGCGCCGAGGATCGGGCGCAAGGTTTCGTTATGCATGGCAGGAGGCGTCACATGCGTTCATTTCTTCTATTGCTGATAGGGCTCGTCTGCGCGACCGCAGCGTTGGCCGAGCCTTCGGCCGAGGTGTCGGAACCCGTGGGTGGCTGGCGTTATTCCGGCCTGCTGGACCGCAGTGAAAATCCTCAAGTCGCCTACCCCACGCCACCGATCGACCGCGGTGTGCAGCGCAATCGCACCATGATCCAGGGCCAGCTCAAGGCCATCGGCACTCAGCGTGGGCCGCACACGCTGGCGGTCAACGGCAATCCACTGAATCTGTATACCGACGACCAAGGGCGTTTCGCCCGGCCGTATGCGTTTGGCGCTGGCTCCAACAGCGTCGAAGTGCGCAGCTCCGAAGGCCAGTCGCTCAAGCGCGTTCAATTCTATGAAGCCAACAACCTGCGCACCCCGGCGCGGATTCGCGTGGTGCTGGGTTGGGATGACCCGAAAGCCGAACTCGATCTGCACATCATTACCCCCGACGGCCAGCACGCGTTCTGGGCTCACTCGGCGCTGACCAATGGCGGCGGTCTGGACCCTGACGGCGTCGATGGCCCTGGCCCGGAAATGTTCACCATGACCGCGCCGATGCATGGCACCTATCTGGTTTACGTGAACTATTGGGGCAACTTCGGCAGTGGCGGCTATAACTTCGATGAGACCAGCAACCAGAACGAGGTGATCACCTCGCAGATCAACCTGGTGCTCAACGAAAACACCGTCGACGAAAAACGCGAGACCTTCATCGTGCCCCTGCGGGCCATCGGTGACCTGCTGCTGGTCAAGACTTTCAACTATTAAGCATCCCGCTCCACGGATGACATCGGGTTTTGTGAACATGAGCGATAACACTGTTTCTCCGGCCGCCGACACGCCTGCAGCCAAACCTTCCCGTCGCTGGCCAGCCGTGCTGATCGGGCTGTGCCTGGTGGCCGGTGTTGCGGCCGGTTTGGGCTGGTTCATGCACAAACCCAAGGCGCCGCCGGCGGAATTGGCCAGCGACAAACTGGGCATGAGCCGGCCGGACGGTCTGCTCGAAACCCACTCCTTGAGCCAATTGCCCAAGGACTTGCTGGCGGTGCCGTTCCTCAAGGAAACCCTGACTGAAGATTTTGTCTTCTATTACGAAGCGCATGCGGATCGTCTCGGTTTGATCGGCAGTCTGCGGCGGATCATTTACGAGCATGACCTGAAGTTGCAGGACAGTTTGATCGAACAGCTTTTCGATCAACCGGCAGACGTGGCGCTGTGGCGCGGAGCGGACGGTCGTCTCAAAGACTTTTTGTTGGTGATGGATCGCGGTGGTCTGGCCAAGGTGCTGGAGCCGCTGGCGAAAGTGGCGCTGGATGATTCGCAGCTGACCAAACTCGGTGACGTGAAAGTCGGCGCCGACGATGTGGCGCTTTATCAGCTCAACTACAACGCCAGCAAAGCGCTGGTGTTCGCCTCCCACGGCGACAAACTGGTGGTGCTGTCCAACCCGACCAAACTCTACGATCCGGAAGGCGGCTCGTCGCAAGAGTCAGGCAGCGTGTCGACCAAGGCCATCGCCGCCTTGCTCAACGGCGACAAACTGTTCCCCGAAGCCTTCGGCCTGCCACCCCGCGCCCCTGAAGTGAAACAACGCCTGTCGGTGAATTCCAGCGTTCTGGCCATGGGGTATCAGCGCTTCATCCCGAACTTCGCCGGGCTGCGTTTCGACATGGACGACAAGGGCTGGCACAGCTTCCTGGCCATGGACGAACTGGAGAACCAGCCGGACTTCGATTTCAAACCGATCTGGCAAGCCATGCCGATGGGCGCCAGTGCCTGTGTCGCCTTGCCGCTCGCTGCGGAACAACAAAAACCGCTGCTGGTGAAACTCGGTGCCGAAGAGTCGGTGGCTCAGGCCCTGACCGAGCACATGGCCGGTGCCGCCGGCCTGTGCTGGTACGCCGATTCGCGGTTGTACACGCCGCTGTTGGTGGCCAGCCTGAACGATGATGACAGCGCCAAACTCGACGGTGACTTGGGCAACCTGTTCGGCTCGATGGTCGGTGCCTACGAAGGCAACGTCGAAGAACACGCGTTCCCGGTGGTCGAGAAACAGGAAGGCCAATCCCATCAATGGCAGCGTCAGGTCAGCTCCAACTTTGGTCCTTACAAAGCCAAGGATGCCGAGCAACCGGACGCGATCACCGGCAAGGCTTTCATGAAAGTCAGCCTGGTGCGCCACGGTTCGACGCTGCTGTTTTCCCTCGACGACAAGCTGGTGGACAAGGCCCTCGGTACTCTCGACAAACGCTTCCCGCCGATGGCCGACGTGGTACCAAAGGACCTGCTGATGCCGGTCTACTTCGGCCCGGATTCGATGGCGCAACTGATGCAGCAGGAAACCCTCGACAGCCTGCCGCAAGACATGGAGCCGGTGTTCTTCAACGCCGCGCAAACCTACCTGATCCCGAAACTGCGCAAGCTCGGCGGTTACGGCAAGTACGCCCTGACCTTGCCGGAAGGCAGCGAACCCGACGGCCACTGGCAATGGCTGCCGCTGGAATGGAAAGCCCTGTGACAGCACTTATCCGAGGCCTCGGCCTGCTGGCGTTGCTGCTGGGCACCCGGGCATTTGCCACTGAGGCGCCGCCGCTGGACGTGCAGCAATCCCAGGTATTCCGTGCCTGGTTCGTGCGCATCGCCCAGGAACAACTGACCCAAGGTCCGAGCCCGCGTTGGTATCAGCAGGATTGCGCCGGCCTGGTCCGTTTCGCCGCCAACGAAGCGCTGAAAGTCCATGACGATAAATGGCTGCGCAGCAATGGCCTGTCCAACCGTTACCTGCCGCCGGAGCTGCAACTGAGCGAGGCCCAACGCGGTCTCGCCCAGCAATGGCAGCAGGGCGGCGGCAAGGTCGGGCCGTATGTCAACGCGATCAAACTGATTCAGTTCAACAGCCATCTGGTCGGTCGCGATCTGGCGCAAGCCCGGCCCGGCGACCTGATGTTTTTCGATCAGGGCGACGACCAGCACCTGATGATCTGGATGGGCCGCTACATCGCCTATCACACCGGCACCACCACCCCGACTGACAACGGCATGCGCTCCGCAAGCCTGCAGCAACTCATGACATGGAAGGACACCCGATGGATACCCGACGCAGCCAACCCCAACTTCATCGGCGTCTATCGACTGAACTTTCTCTCCCAATGATCGGTGCCCGCATGCTGCGTATCTGTTCAAAACTGCCTCTGTTGCTGGCGCTACTTCTACCTCTGTCGGCGGTGAATGCCGAAGACACCGTCGAGCCAAGCGGTTACACGCCGGTGGCCGGTGAAAGCTTTTTCCTGCTGGCCGACAGCAGTTTTGCCAGCGACGAACAGGCGATGGTTCGCCTCGAAGCGCCGGGCCGTGACTATCGTCGGTTCCGCATGGAGCCTTACGGCGGCGCCGACATTCGCGTGTACCGCATCGACAAGCCGCTGGACTTCCTCAAGCGCCAGAAGAACCTGCACCGTGTGGTCAGCGACGGCCAGTTCAAGGGCGAAGGCCTGTCGAACACCCTCGCGTACCTGTGGGACAACTGGTATCGCAAATCCCGTCGCGTGATGCAGCGGGCGTTCTCCTACGAATCGCGTAAGCAAGTCACCGAGGAAGTGCCGGAACTGAAGATGGGCACCGCCATCGCCGCACCAACTCCTTACGACGCTCAGCCGCAATTCGCGCTGATTCCGGGCTTGCCGGTGGTCAGCCAATTCCGTTATCCGCTGTGGCAAGCCAAACCGATCCAGCCGCCTGAAGGCGTGAACCTCGCCGGTTCTTCCAGCGAGTTCGTCAGCGTTGCACCGGGCAATGTGTACATCCCGTTGGGCAACCTGAAACCGGGTCTGTACTTGGTGGAAGCGCTGATCGGCAAGTACCGTGCGACCACCATGGTCTTCGTCTCCAACACCGTGGCCGTGAGCAAGATTGCCGGTGATGAATTACTGGTGTGGGCCGCGCGCAAACACGAAGGCAGTTCGGTGCCGAAGGTGAATGTGCTGTGGACCGATGGGCTGGGCGTGATGAGCAGTGGCGCCACCGATGCCGATGGTTTGCTTCGCTTGAAACACGTCAGCCCGGAGCGTTCGTTCGTGATCGGCGAGGACGAAGAGGGCGGGGTGTTTGTCTCCGAAAACTTCTATTACGACAGCGAAATCTACGACACCAAACTCTACGCCTTCACCGACCGGCCGCTATATCGGCCGGGGGATTGGGTGTCGCTGAAAATCGTCGGTCGAGAGTTCAAGAATGCCCGTGACTCGGTCTTGCCGACCGCTGCCGACGTCAACGTGACGGTGCTCGATGCCACCGGCACGGCACTGCAATCGCTGGCGCTGAAACTCGATTCCAAGGCTGGCACTCAAGGCCGCTTCCAGTTGCCGGACAACGCTGTTGCGGGCGGTTACGAGCTGCGTTTCAGCTACAAGGATCAGGCCTACAGCAGCGCCTTCCGTGTCGCTGAATACATCAAGCCGCACTTCGAAATCTCGCTGAACCTGGCCAAGCAGGATTACCGCACTGGCGAACCGGTGAAAGGCAGCCTCGTGCTGTTGTACCCGGACGACAAACCGGTGGCCAACGCGAAGTTGAGCCTGAGCCTGCGCGCCCAACAACTGTCGATGGTCGACAACGAACTGCAATACCTCGGGCAATTCCCGGTGGAGTTGACCAGCACCGAACTGACCACCGATTCCAAGGGCAACGCGACGCTGGATCTTCCGGCCGCCGAGAAGCCGAGCCGCTACATGCTCACCGTGTTCGCCAGCGACGGCGCGGCGTATCGGGTCAAGACCACCAAGGAAATCCTCATCGACCGCGGCGCCGCGAGTTTCAGCCTGCGCGCGCCGCAGCGTTTTAGCGCGGTGGGCGACAAGGTTGCATTCAGTTATTTGAATGAAGGCGGCAGCGAGCAAAGCAAATCGGTTACGCCGAGCAGCTACAGCTGGGTGCGTCTGGAAGATCAGACGGTTGGCGAAGGCAAACTGGCCGCGAAAGACAAAGGCTTCACTTTGGCCTTCGACCGTCCGGGTACTTACAACCTGACGCTGAAGGATGACCATGGCCGCGTGGTGGGCGCCACCGGTCATTCGGTCACTGGCGACGGCGTCAAAGCCGTGCCGGGCACCGTGGAAATTGTCCTCGATAAACCCGAGTACAAGTCTGGCGACGAAGCCCTCGCATTGATCACGTTCCCTGAGCCGATCAGCGATGCGCTGCTGTCGCTGGAGCGCGACAAGGTCGAGGCCACAGCGCTGCTGTCCAAGGGCGGCGACTGGCTGAAGATGGAAAAACTCAGCGAGACCCAATACCGCGCGCGGATTCCGGTGAAGGACAATTTCGCACCTAACCTGACGTTCTCGGTGCTCTACACCAAGGGCGGTCAGTACAGCTTCCAGAACGCCGGTATCAAGGTGATCGCGCCGCAAATCGACGTGGTCATCGCCACCGATAAAGAGGCGTATCAGCCGGGCGATACCGTGTCGGTGGACTTGACCACGCAGTTCGCTGGCAAGCCTGTCCCGGCGCACCTGACGGTTAGCGTGGTGGACGAAATGGTCTACGCGCTGCAACCGGAAGTCGCGCCGACCATCGACCAGTTTTTCTACCACCCGCGCCGCAACAACGTGCGCACCAGCGCCAGTCTGTCGTTCATCAGTTACGACGTCGCGTTGCCGGGCAGCCCTGGCGCGCCGGGCAAAGCTAACCGTAGCGAGCGGGGCGTGAAAGTGCTGGAGCGGCCGCGTCGTGAAGACGTCGACACGGCCGCGTGGCAACCGGAATTGATCACCGACGCCAACGGCAAAACCCGTTTCACCTTCAAGATGCCGGACTCGCTGACCCGCTGGCGCATCACCGCCCGGGCCATCGCCGATGACGGTCAGGTCGGGCAGAAGAAGCAATTCGTACGCTCGGAGAAACCGCTGTACCTGAAGTGGAGCGGCCCGACCAAATTCCGCAACGGCGACAAACCGGATCTCGGTGTGTTTGCTTTCAGCCAAGCGGAAAAACCGGCCAAGGCTGAGTTGGTGATTCATTTCGGCGGTACCGAACAACGCGTCCCCGTGACGCTGAATAACGGCATCAACTACATCGCGCTGCCGGCGTTTGCGTTGGCCAGTGGCGAGTGGACGGCTGAGCTGGTGCAGGACGGTAAAACGGCTGATGCCTTGGCTGTGCGACTGACCGCGACCGGCGAAGGCTGGCAGGTGACCCAGAGCCAAAGCCTGGACGTGGTCAGCGGTGATACGCCGCTGACCTTGCCAGCGGACGCGACGGATATTCGCCTGCGTCTGGATGACAGTCCACAAGCGCTGTTCCGCTCGGCACTCGACGATCTGTTGAGCTATCCGTACGGCGGCGTCGAACAAACGGCCAGTCGTTTGCTGCCGCTGAGCATCGCGTATCCGACCTTGTCGTCGAACCCGCAGATCCGAGATCGCTTGCGCCTGATCATGCAGAACAGCCGCCTGCGGCTGGTGCAAATGGCCGGGCCTTCGGCAAGCTTCACCTGGTGGGGCATGGACGGTGAACCGGATGCGTTCCTCACGGCTTACGCTTACTACGCCGACTGGCACGCCAGCAAAGTGTTGGAACTTAGCCTGCCGCCGGAGCATTGGCAGCGAGTGCTGGAGGTCTATTCGAAGCAGGCCAAAAACACGCCGCTGTTGCAGCGCGCGCTGATTCTGTCGTTCGCCAAACAGATGCAATTGCCGGTGAACACCTTGCTCAGCGGTTTGATGGATGATCTGTCGAAAGCGGGCGAAGGCAATGCGGCGAACCTGATGGACGATGGCGAAGACAGCATCGTCATGAGCGATCCGGATTCGGCGCTGGGTCTGGCGGCCGCTCGTGCGCTGACGGCCTCGTTGGCGAAGCAATCGAAGGTGACTCTGCCGGACGCCTTCAATCGTCAACTGGCGGATGCGCAACAGCGTTTGGCCGTCAGCTCTCAGCCGTTTGCCGAAGCATTAAACCTGTCGTTGCAAGCCTTCGATCAGGCTCACGCGCAAGCGTTGTTGCAACGACTGTTGCCACAGCAATCGACCCTGGAACGTGCGTTGGCATTGACCTGGTTGCAGCGCAGCATCGAGCAGGCATCGCCCACCATCGCACTGGCACCGGGTGAAGGCTGGAAGAAAAAATACGGTAATACCGGGGAGACTTATTGGACGTGGCAGGGGGCTGCGCCTGTGCCCGCAGTACTGTCGCTGACCGGTGCGCAAGAACGTCCGTTGCGGGCAGCTTTGAGCTTCCAGACCAAACAACCGCTGGTTGATCCGATGGCCGTGACCATCACCCGTCGCCTGTCGCGTCTGGTGCCGGGTGACGAAGCCTTCACCTTCAAACTGGAAGCGGTCGGTACCAAGCCGCTGTCCAGCGACAGCCTGTATCTGGACGAAGTGATCATCACCAGCAAAGCCGCCAAACCGCTGCGCTACGGCATGCTCGAAGTGCCGCTGCCACCGGGTGCCGATGTCGAGCGCACCACGTGGGGCATCAAGCTAATGGGCAAGGCCGGCACCGAACCGTCCGCGTTGGAGAAGGCGCGTTTCGAGCCGGGACAAATGGCCTATGCCATTCCGGTCGATGCCTTGAGCGGCGAATTGCGTCTGCGTCATTTGGTGCGCTTCTCGCAGAAAGGTCAGTTCAACCTGCCGCCGGTGCGTTTCACTCAGGTCTACGCGCCGCAGCATCAGGCTCAGGAACAGAAACCGGCCCTCGGCCAGGTCACGGTCAACTGACATGACCCGGCGTTTGCTCTGGTGGTGGCTGTGTCTGATCCCTGCGCTGGCGACAGCGCAGGAGGAGCCGCTGCGGCTGGCTTTTAAAGGTGAGTTGCTGTCGTTGAGCCGGACTCAGGTGATCGCGCGCGAGCCGTTGCCTGCTGATGTGCAGACTCCGCTGGGCAGTGTGTGGAAGTTGTTTGTCTACGGCTGGCTGGTGGATACCAACGCACATGAATCGCCTTACGAGTGTCGCGGTCAGTCGAAAGACGAAGTTTACTGCTGCACGGCGGGCGGCAAGATTGAGCGCGATCAGGCCTTGGTGAAGTCGTGCGGTTTGTACTTTGAACCGCAACGGCTGGGTATTGCTGGCGCTGACTGGCGCACGTATTGGCAAGCGCGGCAGGCACCGGAGTGGTTGCTGGATTTGGCTTCGTTGCAGCCTTCCACGCGCGTTTCAGTCACTGAGTTGCTGCGAATGCTGGCCGTAATGCCGGCGCAGGATCAAGCGCGTCGGGTGTTGCTGGATGTGGTGTTGAATGCGGCTGACGGCAATGTCGTGGGCGAACTCGGTGGCCGGTTGCGGGTGAAAACCTGGAGCTGGTTGGGGGATCAGGACCCTGCGTCGCGTCAGGGTGGTTTTGCCGGGTGGACGGTGGATGGCACGCCGGTTTGGGCGGGTGGGCGTGGGACCAGTCAAATGGTCTTGCGTCACTACGGTGGGGCGTTGGCTTCGGTGTTGCCGGTGGATTGGCCTGTGGATGCGGGACGCTGTGTCGAGGTGGGGCTGTTTTCACGCTATCCCATCGGGCGCGTTCTGGCGGGGGATCGTGTCGTTGAGTCCGGGCCCTTGCTGGGCGATTACCGCGTCGAATTCACCAAAGGCAATCAACTCGATATCCACAGCGACGGCGAACTGTTTTTGGTGAAAGACAAACTGATCGCCCGTCTGGACCGCGAAGAATACGTCGCCCGCGTCCTCCAACGCGAAGCCAAACCCGAACCCGCCGAAGCCGCCAAAGCCCTGGCCATCGCCATCCGCACGTACCTGCTGCAAAACGCCACCCGCAACGGCGACTGCCTGAGCATCGACGACAGCAGCAGCCGGCAACGCGTCGCCCCACGCCCTGCCACCGCTGAATCACGCAACATCGCAGCGTGGACCAGCGACCTGGTCCTCGCCGGTAGCACCGTCACCTACCACTCCGACCAACCCGGCCCGGACAAACTTTCCTGGCAGCAAGCCGTTGAGCAAGCCAATGCCGGTCAACGCTACGACGCCATCCTGCTCCACGCCTACCCACGCGCCAGCCTCAGCCGCTGGGACAACCCCGTCGCCTCCTGCGAAGCACTCCCCGCCGCGCAAGACTGGCTGCTGAACCAACGACGCGGCTGGCGTCCGCGGTTGGAAAACGAGGTTGGCTACAACGAAGTCAGCACCTTCGCCGTCTGCCGCCTGGCCTTCGGCCGCCCCTACGTCGACCGCGAACGTCAACGCATCTACGTGCGCGGCGTGCTGTCGCTGCAAGACCGCCTCGACCTGACCCACGAATACCTGCACCTGGCCTTCGAAGCACACCCCAACGGCCAGGATGAAACCTACATCGAAGGGCTCGCCCGCCACCTCTTGCTGGAATAGGCCATGAAACTCCGTTATCCACAGGTCCTCCTGTTCCTTTGCTCTTTTTGCGTATGGCCGACCACATTCGCCGCCGAAAGCGCCGCCAAACTCGACACACCTGTTGGCGGCTGGCGCACTGGCGCACCTGAAGGCGAAGGCGAAAACTTTCGCCAGATCGTCAACTACCCGGCCTCCTCGGTGAACACCCCGGTGGGCCAGGCCAACACTGCACGCATCACCGGTCAGATCAACGCGACGCCCAAGTCTGGTGAGCCGGGCCGGTTGATCGTCAACGGCGTCAGCATGCCACTGAAGATTGATCCCGCCGGCCGCTTTGATCGCCCGTTCTCATTCCCCAATGGCAGCAACAGCGTCGAAGTCCGCAGCCCCGATGGCCAACAGCGGCATCGCACGCAGTTCCTGAATGCCAGTGGCGGCGCCACTCCGGCGAAGTTGCGGGTGTTATTGGCCTGGGACAGCGATGGTACGGATCTGGATTTGCACCTCATCACCCCCGACGGCGCCCACATCTGGTACGGCGACCGCGTTGCCCCCAATGGCGCTGCGCTCGATGTTGACGTGACGACGGGCTACGGCCCGGAAATCTTCGCCATGCCGGCGCCGATCAAAGGCCAATACCTCGTCTATGTGAACTACTTCGGGGGCGGGTATCGCAGTGATGACGAGGGGCAGGAGGAGGCGGTACAGCCGCTGACGACCGCACAGGTGACGGTGATCACGGAGGAAGGGACGCCGAACGAGAAAATGGAGACGTTCCTGGTGCCGATGCGGGCGGTGGGGGAGTTGACGTTGGTTAAGGGGTTTAGTTATCCATGAGGGGGATTGTGCAAGTAGCTCTTGCACAATTGAATTGGGCAGCAGCTTGCTGCCCAATTGCTTCAAAGCGATCAGATAGAATTGGTCAGCAGGCTGCTGACCAATTTCGGAGTGTTCAGGTGTCGTCTAATTTGGCAGCTGAACAGTCGAGATGATCCAGACAGACCTTTGCTCGCTGAGATGCTACAAGCCGTTCCCTAACTGTCCAACGGTTGTTGGACAATCATCGACGGTAGTGAGGTTATCAGGCAGCCATTTCAGGCTTAAAACTACTGGATGTCAGGCGTTTGAGTGCAATAGTGAGCGCCGAGTCGTCAAACAGCCTGCTCTTGCGGGCTGCAGCACCGGATCCACCTTCCCAATGCTTCAATGCTTCACGCACAGCAGGAACAGTCGGGGATACCTTCTTCTGACTCAGTAACCAATCGACCGTCGCCAATAATTCCATGCCGAAGGGCGACTCGAAGCCGTCAATCAATTTAGCGGTGCGCTCCAAAGCTTCGGAATACTCCTTGGCCTCTGTCTTGAGATAGGTTTGCAGAAAGGCTTTGCGCTCTTGGTCAAACCAGATCACATCGCTGATATCTGCATCACTGATGCGCTTGTCACAATGCAGATAGCTGCCATCCAGGTTATTGAGCAGATGCTCCAGCCGATTGGCATACGGTCCGTATTTATGAGCAACGAACTTAAGATCCAGAGGGTTTTTGGTGTCTGGTAGCTGTTCAATAGCACGCTCCAGAAACCAGGCAAGCTTCTGAATCTCAAGCAGGCTGCATTCCATGCCTAAAACCCAGTAGCGTCGGACCAGTTCGGCGATCAGCGCGCGAGCAGGCGTCAGTTTTTCCACGCCAGTACGCTTGGCGACATTCAGATACTGATTGGACGGTTCGAACACCAGCACATCGACATCCAGATCACTCAGGACATCAACAATCTGTTCGCGAACTTCTGGCCATTTCAAACCACCGTTGCCCGCGCCTAGCGGTGGAACCGCCACGGACTTCACGTTGTTTTCAATCAGGAAGCGACGCAGATCTTGTAAACCTTCGGTAATCCAAGCCATCTGCGACGGCGATCGCCAGTGACGTTTGGTAGGAAAGTTTACGATCCAGCGAGGACCGTCAAGCTCGTTGGCTGCCGTTACGTGAACCTTGCCCGTTTCTACCTCACCAGCCTTGCAGGCCGCCGAATACAGACGGTAGTTCTCCGCGAAGCGCTCTTTGAACATCAGCGCGATACCTTTGCCCATCACGCCTACGGTATTCACCGTATTGACGAGGGCTTCGGTTTTGGCTTCGAGAAGGTTGCCTTGGGTAAATCTGATCATTGGAAATACCATCCCGGACGCGCATGAACTGACAACGTCAGGCCTCTAGCGGCGACGTCTTGTTCTATGCGTTCTTTCATTGCATCGGTGTAGCACATGATGCCAAGGAGTCCTGTAATCGGTAGGTGATGGTGAATCAGCGCTTCGGCCTGATAACGCTCCATCTTTCGAGGGTCATCAGGATCACGTTTGAAGTCGCGTCGTTGAAGGATAGACCAATCAATCTCGCCGAGATTCGCCAGATCGCTGTAATAGTCTGTCCAATCCGGGTAGGCATGTGCGTTTGTGAAGACAAACGGTAGGCCAAGCTGTTCGACGCGGTACAGGCTGGAGACCAGAATCACGATCTCGTCGTTGCTGCGCTGCTGAACGCTCCACCCGGAGTGGATGTTTTTCATCATCACAGAGAAGGGTGTGAAATAGAAGGGTACGTAGTCGGCCAAAAAACCCTCTGGCTCGATGGGCACATGGCGGGATCGGCGCTTGTCGATCAAATCGACGTTGCCGATATTCACGTACTGGGGGGCCAGCACCTTCGAGTTCGCGCAGTGCAGCCCATTGTCCAGAATCCACGGCAGGTTATCGCGATGGACGATCCGCCAAATCAGAGCCTTCTCTGGATTCAGACTGCTGTAATTCATTTATAAGAACATTCCGGAATTCACAGTGATGGGAGTCTTGAGTTTGGCCTCGCGCATTTTAGCCTCACAAAGCAGCCTGACTTCATCGTTTGGTACATAAATCCTGGAAAAGTTTT
Source organism: Pseudomonas silensiensis (assembly GCF_050434865.1). NCBI lineage: Bacteria > Pseudomonadati > Pseudomonadota > Gammaproteobacteria > Pseudomonadales > Pseudomonadaceae > Pseudomonas > Pseudomonas silensiensis. Next base: position 2,251 of record NZ_JBNDJH010000030.1, on the reverse strand, counting down.
GGGGAGATACCACGTGAGGGGATAGGCATTCAGCCATACAGACGCTTTTGCAATCAGCGTTTTGATAGGCGCGAGTGTTCATTAGCTCCCAATTAATGGCTTGGAAGCCTGCGTTGTAGTCGAGTAGCTGAATAGCGTCATCAGCAAGGGGATGATGCGGGATGATTTTCCAGCCATGATCCCTGGCAAATGATCTGAAAACGGAGATCAGTACGAATTTTGATTTGGGGCGATCGAGTTGCACACGCCCATCAAACGGATTGGCACCAAACCAATGAAAGGGGACATATTGGTCAAGATTAAGTGCTTTGCGCTTCTTGAGAATTTCACTGTCTGCTACGTCAGTGAAATTAGTGAGACTGGCCCGAGGCTTCAGACCCTCTGCGAAAATCCCATCAAGATTTTCAACGGAGGTTAGATGGTAGACAAAAAATTGATCCTTGATGCTTTTGGCGTCCGACATTGCGGTCTCCTTGACCTACGCATTTATCTAAACGAGCTTCAGTCCTAGCTGTTCCCAGCCCTCAATCCGTGGGGTTAGCAGGGAAGCGTTTTGATTCTAATGTGCCATTATCGAAAGCCACAAGTGTTATATGGGTACTGGCCTGTTTATTAGAAAACCTACAAATTACTCCTCATCAAAATAATCACGATCCAATGCCGGCAATCGAAGCAATCGTGATGTAACCCCCACCTCATGATCCATCATCAGATGCACCAGTCGTGTGCCATCCATCAATACAATGCCATCCACCGATTTAGCGAAATCGATCGCGTGTGCGGTGAAACCAGAGGTAGTGATGAAAACCCCGCGCTTGGCTTTTTGCCCGGCGAGTGCTCCGTAGAAAGCCTGCAACTCAGGGCGCCCCACCGTGTTCTGCCAGCGCTTGGCTTGAACGTAAACCTTCTCTAATCCCAGTTTGTCGAGCGAAATAATGCCGTCGATGCCGGCATCGCCAGAGCCGCCGACACGCTGCAGGTCGTTGCGACTGGCGCCGTATCCCAGGCGATGAAGCACATCCAGCACGATCACTTCGAAGCGGTTGGGGGTGACCTGTAACAAGTTATCCAAAAGGTCGGCCGCTGTAGCGTCGCGTAATTCCTGGAGGGCTTGTTCAAGTCGATCATCCGGGCTGGCGGTGGCGGAGGTTACGTCCGGTTCAGCAGGTGTTTCGTCATCAAGCGGTGCGGCGTCAGGGGCAACCTTCAGCTTCACATTCATATAGCCAATGGCTAAATGCTCCACTTCATCAGCAGGCATGGGAGCTGGATGCTCCTTGGCGTAGGCCACACCCGCGTCAGTCAATTTCCAGTACCCGCGTTTGGCACTGCTGGAAAGGCCGGCACGCTTGAGCCGATCGTGTGCCCAGCCTGCTCTGTTCTTATAGGTGGCCTGTCCACTGGCGATCAGTTCTTCACGCTGCTCTAAAGTCAGTTGCAACATTTTTGCTGCAGCTTCATAGGCATCCCGAGCGGGTGCTCCATCGGGTTTCGTGGCGAGAAACCGCAGGATGGGCTCGATGAACTGATCGTAAGTTGGAACGGATATGGACGCTTCCCTGTGATGGCTACGGTTTTGTGCTGATTGGCGGGTGAGTATAAATTAACGGCCATTCAGATAGCCTTCATCGGTGAGGCATTGGCACCGAGAAAGCGCAACGCGCCGTGTATCGTTCGGTGATGGGCCAATTTGGGTGTGGGCGGAGGGTTTTGTACTGCAAAACATCCCTGCGCAATATTTTCCGACATCAGGCGTACACATGCCTTTCCAGTCGGTTCATCGCCATTTTTTAGCGTCTGTTCGGCGGGCGGGTGAGTTATGAAGCACCATTTAAGTGGCTGCGCCTGCAATTCGATTGAGATATACAATCTGAGTTGCTGGTTTTTAGGGGGGAAGGTTTTCTTTCAGACATTAAAAAGCCGGCTTGTGGCCGGCTTCTCGGGGACTGGCTTGGTTCATTTTTGGTAAACCGCGCCAGCCTTCAAAACGTACACCCGGATCTTGCGTCCGGCTGTGGGACTTGGCGAGAAAGTCATCTGCCTTGTCGGTGCGATCTGAGCCGCGAGGCGGGTCGATGCGCAAATGTGGGGCGCAGCATACTGATTTTTTTGTGAAATTCCCAGCGTGGTGTGCGGGGTAGAGCTATCCCGTGACTTGTAATTGAATGGACTCGCCCAAGCCGAGGCGTCTGTGCGCCACGGTGGCATTCTTATAGAAGCCAACGACAGCGAGGGCGAGGCCATGAAAAAG